>LUSG01000175.1 GCA_001629395.1 Gammaproteobacteria bacterium REDSEA-S15_B12
ATAAGAAGGCGACCATCACGCCCAGCGCAAGTTCATCATTTAATACCATGCGGCCTCCAACAACAATGATGATGGCCATCGCGACGCCGGTCAGCGTGTCGACTATAGGGATATTTACTTGAGCTAGTTTGGCGGCCCGCAGGTGAGCCCGGCGGTTCAGGTCGCACAACTTGGAATACAGCCGGAAATTCACCGACTCGCGGACCATTACCTGTATGGTTTGAATGCCCCGAATCGATTCTGCGAGGGCGCCATTGGCCATTGAGTTGGTTTCCCTTGCGCGGCGGAAAGCTGCACGAGCATGCGGGAGCCAGAAATACCTGACTAACAGCAGCACAGGCATGATGGACAGTGTGAGTGCGCCCAGTTCAAGATTGAGCACGAGTAAAGTAATCGTGATCCCCAACAGCAGCACGAGATCACCAATTGCAAATACTGAGCTCTCCAGGTACTCCTGCAGCGTGCCGGTATCGCTCTGCAGTCGCGACATCACTCGACCCACTTCAGTTTTGTCCATGAAAGACAAGGCAACCCCCTGGAGGTGGGAAAACATGGCTCGTCGCAGGTCGACAATAACAGCCTCTGCGACACGCCCGACCAGTAATTCCTGTAGGTAGTTGGCCAGAAAGTTCACCAGAATCACACCGGCGAACACCATAACGACGGTGCCGAGCGTAGTGGTCGCTACAGTTGTTGGGCTCAAGGTGTGGTCAATGGCAAATAGGATGACCAGCGGAATGGCCAACTGCGTGCAGACGAATACCAGTACAGCCAATAGTGCAAGCACCACGGTTCCTTGGTACGGCCATACAAATGCAAAAAAACGGCGTATAACACGGCCATCGAATGCACGGCCGAACATCTCTTCATCGTGACTGATCTGGGCGCCGACTACAGCACGTTCTGGCTGGGCTCCCGATGTGGCCCCGGGGTTCTCGGTGATCAGTCTCATGCCGGATTACTATGCCTAGTCAGACGGGGTGACCCGTGTTCATCTCTAAGTTGTAGAGAATGAAGTTCGAAATATCTCCCTTTCAGCGCAAGCAACTGCTCATGGGTGCCGCGCTCAATAACACAGCCTTCGTCGAGGAAAAGAATTTCGTCAGCATGCATGAGACTGACGAGACGATGAGAGATGATGATCGTGGTATGCGTGCCGGCCCGTGCTTTGAGTGCTCGGCGGATACGCTGTTCCGTACCAGCGTCTATTGCTGCAGTGGCGTCGTCGAAAATAAAGATAGGCGCATTGGTCAAAGTACCGCGGGCGATGGATACTCGCTGTCGCTGTCCACCTGATAGCGACACGCCGTCCTCACCCACCAGTGTCTGGTAGCTCCGGGGCAGTTCCTCAATAAAACTGTGAATCTGGGCATCTGTACTGGCCTGCACGATCTGATCCAGATTTGTCGACGGGTCAGCATAGGCCACGTTGTGTTCGACTGATGCCGTGAATAGGAACGGGTCCTGCTGTACGCCACCTATCGCCTGTCGAAGTGAGGTAATAGATACCTGGGTGATGTCCTGGCCATCAACGAGTATTCTGCCGGCGGTAGGCTCATAAAAACGTGGAATCAGACGGGCAACGGTGCTGGAAACCAACATTTTCAAACCTTACTGCACCTCGGGTGACTTTGAGGTGTGGAAGGCCACTGTTGGTGTCGACGATACTCGGCTCGTCGAGTACAGCAAAAAGTCTTGCACCACAGGTTGATGCTCTCGCGTAGGAGTTCACGGTCATACCGATCTGGCGAACTGGCATCTGCAAGATCATCATGAACGCTAGAAATTCTGTAAGCCGGCCGACCGTGATCTGTCCGCTCAGGACCATGTTACCGCCAACCCACAATACGGCAGTCATCGCGGCATAGAACACCAGTCCCATAAAGGTCATGTTCCGGACCCTCGCCATCAGTCGCTGAAAAGAAACATCCAGTACGCTTGCCGAATGATTTTGGAAGCGACTTATTTCGTGATCACGAGCGAAAAATGCTCTGACAATACGAATACCGGTTAGATTTTCTTCCATAAAATTGGTCAGCTGGGTGAGTTTTTCCTGTTGCTTGAGCCATAGGTAGCGCAGCTGTAACCGGGCGACTGCCGAGCGCACAGCTATCACTGGAACGAAGCTAAGAGCGACCAGACCCAGCACAAAATTGGTCGACAGCAGTATTACGGCGCCACCAGTCACGAGTACCAGCAGCATCAAGGTTCGGATCAGACCTGTACTGGGAAAATATCGGATACCCTCAAGGTCAAGCATGCCACGCGTAATCAGGTCGCCAGTATGGGCATGGTCATGAAAGGACAGGTCCAGTTGCTGAACGCGATAGTAGAAACGTTTGCGAAGTTCAGCCGCAAGACAATGATCGACCGATTCTCCAAAATAGTTCTGTACGACCGCGAACAGTCCACGCAGGATACTCAGACCGATGATCATCAGTCCGGCAAATAATAGGGCATTTTCAATCTCTCCGGATGTTGTCGCCTGCTCCCCGAGTAGCCCTTGTGCGTGATCTACAGCCTGTCCAATATAGCGGGGGATAAACAGCTGGAACGAGGATGATAGAAGGGTGGCGGTGACTGCAATGGCAACGCGGGAGGGGTAATGCAATACGCCGGCGATGATCCTAGCGAGTATCTCGATGTCCAGTTTTCGTGCGGAGCGATACTCCTCAGCACGTGAGGGTTGACCGGACGGGGTTGGCTTCATCCGTTCGCTGCTTTGACTGGTATGACCACAGTGCCGATCGTTGACGCAAAGCCACGATCATAGACAAAGATCAGCATGTTGAGGCGCGGTTGTTGATGTGCAATCGAAATGAAAGAATGGTCAAGCTGGTGAATAGTCAGCGACAAGGCATATCAAAGCAGCAGCGCATTATACGGTTTCAGTTCGCTGTTCGGTAGCGATGGCCATAGTTACGGGAGTGTTCAAAACATTGAACGGGTATGGGTGAAACTATAGGGGCGCAATATCATGAAGCGTTTTGACCATCTAACCACTCGTGAGCGGGGGCAATCACTTCAAAGCACGATTGAATCAGCACCAGACCCGGAAACGATTTCGTTGTTCGCGTATGGGTCACTGATTTGGCGGCCCTGTTTCGAAGTACAGTCAAGATGTAAAGCCATACTCCGTGGTTATAGACGCGATTTTTGTGTTTTCACTGTTGAAGCACGGGGTGCACCGGATAGCCCTGGCCTCGGTTTGGGCCTTCGCGCTGATTCTGCGTCTTGTCAGGGTGTTCTTATGCCGCTTCCTGAGGACGGCAGATCTGAGGCCCTGACATCTATCTGGGAAAGAGAAATGCTCACGGCGGTGTATCAGCCAAAGTGGGTCAGCGTAGAGGTAGATTCCAAAATCACCACAGCATTGACCTTTGTGGTCGACGAACTTCATCCACAGTGTGCAGGTGATCTTTCTGAGGATGCTCAGGCCGTAATGATCGGGTCTGCAGTAGGCGAACTGGGTTCGTGCCGCGATTACCTCGTGAACACGATTGATGCCTTAAGAAATGTCGGGATTCATGACTTACCTCTGGAGGGACTGTTGCGACGGGTGAATCTTCAAATCTCCGAATAAACTTCTGCCCCACCCTAAAGCTGTTGGCAGATTCTGTCAGGTTAAAACGTTCAGGCACGTAGACCAATCAGAATAACGCTGGGAACCACGAGCAGAACAGCAACAGTAACCTTGCGATTCAGGGTTTCCTCCCGAAACACGAACCGACCCAGGAGTAACGTAAACAACGGTGAACAGGCGACAATTGGACTGACAATGATCAGCCGCCCAGACATCAGGGCAGTGTTCAGAACCAGCACGGATACAGCATAGATCAGCCCTGTAAAGACCAGCCACTTCAGCCCGGCTGTGGACAGTCGCCGCCGATTATGTCGCCGGATTCGAAGGTCATTGGCCAGCGCGATCGGAAAGGATACGGTGTAAGCAATCAGCGCGACGAAATACGGGCTGGGTAGCGTTTCAAGGCCTATTTTGGCTAACGCATGTGCCAGGCTTCGAATCATAGCGGCGCCTATAGGCAGTAACAGGGCAATCAGTGGCCAGGTTCGACCCGAGTCGCGTTGCCAAGACAGGATGGCGACAGCAAATACAATTCCAGCTGTTCCGAATGCAACCTCCCAGGATAGCGTTTCTGCAAGCAGCACAACTCCCAGTGCAACGCCAAACAGCGGGGCAGTGGCCGCCAAGGTGCTCGAGATTGTTGGACCAAGTATCCGGGTACCTGCCATACCAAGATTTGCTGAAAGCAGAGGTCGAATCAGCCCGATAGCGGCAAGAAGTGGAAGAACCGGGGAATTCCAGAAGCTGGGTTCAAGATAAAACGGCGCAATCAGCCAATACAAGGCCGTACTGACGCCGATCTGGAATAGTGAGGCAGTCTGTGAATCTGTGTATCGCATCGCGATCCGTGAGCACTGGTTGCCAAACGCAAAAAGCACTGCGGCGAGCAGTGCGAGTAGCACAGGAAGTAGCAACTCAAAATTAGGAATCACAGACTTTCACTATTGGGGTTAGATACAGCAGTGTACGTTATTGTGACGCATTGACATTTAGTCGATACACACGGCGACAGCTAACCCGTGCTGTAAGTGGGCCTGTGATTTCAATAATGTCGGTAAGGACAGGCATATTGTTCTATACTATTTTTGAAACGAATGACGCTGTAAATTGGTCATACAGCCATCATGAAAGAACCCTTAATCAATATTGGGCAAGACGGTATCCAAGCCGACTATGGCGAGCACGAAACGGCTATGCAGGCCTATTTCAATACTGGTCGAGCGCGTGCGTTGGCGCTACCAAACCGGGGATCTTTGGAGTTTTTGGATAATGGTGATCTTCACCCCGACATTCAGTCATCGGTAGATGAACACGGATTTTATGTTCTGAAGAATCTGATTGGTTCCGATGAACTTGGTGACATCGAAACAGATTTTTTTGACATTCTCGAACGACTACCGACTACTACGGGGTCTTCTGCCGATAAACAGGGCCGACCGGCATTGGGCGTTGACTGTAAAGGAGCAAGTCTGTTCTGGTCCCGACCTCTGGGAGATCCTTTTGGTGGAACCGATCGCGCTGTGGGTCGCCACCCGGTAAAGATGGTAGAACCCCAGCCGTCGGCCGATTCGCCCGAACAAACCGTTTATCTGATTTTGGGCGTACTTCAGCATTCAGAGGCTCTTTTACGCCTTTACGCACATCCGGATTTGCTTAAGCTGGCCGCAAGTCTCAACGGAGAGGATTTTGTCCCATTTAATGAAGCCATGTTTATCAAGCAACCTGGGCTCGGAGCATCCGTGGCGTGGCATCAAGACGGCGTGACCCACTGGGACAACCCTGAATGGGACAGCAGTATTCACGGATACACGTTTCATGCGCAACTTTATGGCTGTACTGCAGCCAATGCTGTCTGGGCAGTACCTGGCTCGCATCGTTTAGGCAAGGTTGATATTTCGGATTGGGTAGCGGACAACGGGTCAGAGAGGCTCCCCGATGCTGTCCCGTACATCTGTGATCCGGGAGACGTCGTGATCCATAACCGGCAACTGGTACACGGTTCATTTGCCAATACCAGCCCAGACTGGCGTGTTTCTTTCACGCTCGGATATCACCGGCGTTCCAGCGTAATGGATGTTCAGGGCGGCGGCGTACATAATGCGCCGGCGGTTTATGACGAAGCACGGATTCGCAAACGCTCGCGAATGATCGGATACGGGATCGATGCCCGGCGCCAACGGTTTCCAGATGAATCACCCTATGCTTACGCCCCGTTCGTTGAGAGCGGTGAGACGCTGAAATGGAACGAAGACGCGAAACAAGCGATCCACGACTACAATCTTCTTGACCTTAGTATTTGACCCATTGGGCCTGTAGCTGATGCCTCGACTTATTCAGCACCCCCAATAAGGAGTGTGATATGGCCATTGTTATTTCTAATATTAAGACAACACCGGTTCTCGTGCCTTTCAGGCATCCACCAGTGACAGCCAGTGGTGCCATTGGCGAACTACCCCTAGTTCTTCTTGATGTGGAAACTGATGTAGGGTTGACGGGTCATGCGTATCTGTTTGTATTTCTAAAATCGATGTTAAAGCCAACCATGAGTTGTGTGGCTGCGATCGAAGAACTGGTGCGGGGTATGAACGCTGACCCAGAGCAGGTTGACCCGTTGCTGCGACAGCAGCTTCGACTGTTGGATACTCACGGCATCCTCGGCCAAGTGCTCGCAGGGCTAGACATGGCACTCTGGGATATACGGGCAAAATCAGAAGAGCTTTCGTTAGCTAAGGTGTTGGGTGATCCAAAAGAATACGTGAAGGCTTATAACAGCTGTGGGCTTTGGCTCGAAAAGGGGGATCCAGAGAAACTCGCAGACCAGGCCCAGGAATTACTCGCCGAGGGTGACTTCAGCGCAGTCAAGTTGCGACTGGGATATGAGACTTTTAAAGAGGATCTCGCTGCGGTTCGTTCAGTTAAGCGCAGTTGTGGTGACGCGATCGATCTGATGAGCGACTTCAATCAGGGACTTGACTGCAAAGAGGCTCTGAGTCGTTGTCAGGCATTGGATGGCGAGGGGTTGTACTGGATCGAGGAACCTGTTCGATATGATGATTACCACGGTTCATCCGCAGTAGCAGCCGCAGTGGATACCCCGATCCAGACGGGTGAGAATCTACTCAACCCACTTGAATTCCAGAAAGCTCTGAAAGCCAAAGCGGCTGACTTCTATATGCTGGATGTACAGCGAATAGCTGGTGTCTCTGGCTGGCGTGCAGCTGTCACCCTGCCAGAGGCTGAAAGCATTCCTGTATCAACGCATCTTTTCCCAGAGATCAGCATTCACCTGATGGCCACGACCAACAACGCAGACTGGCTTGAGTATGTCGACTGGGCCAGCCCAATTATTCGTGAGCCTACAGTTGCTTCAGGCGGCAAGGTGCAAGTACCGACGACTGTCGGTAATGGTATCCAATGGAATGATGAAGCTGTAGCACGTTATCAGGTGGAGTAGTGCAACTGATGTCGTGAGTACCTATTCAGCGCCTTCGACAATTCGAAAGTCTCGCACCACACCACCTGCAAGTTTTTCAAGTGCCGCCTGATAGGCATCACTTTGGTACGTGCTTAGAGCGTCATCATAACTGGGAAATTCGACAACCACTGTGCGTTCGGCCACACCAGCCTCTTTGGCTGTGATTGCCCCTCCTCGAACCAAGAAATTTCCACCATTGGCTTTTACTGCTGGTGCTGCCAGTTCCGCATAGGCTGCCAGCTTTGCAGGATCGTTGATTTCCCGATAAGCACTAATCCAGTATCCTTTGGCCATATTTTCCTCCGTTGCGATTGAATGGTTGATGATCTATTGAGCAGTCGTTTTCAATTGGAACTGCCGGTCCCGATTATAATCAGCACGCCGGGATTGTGATAATTCGAATCTATGTGCGATAGCCTAAATCTATAGTCTCATAGAGTCGGATTTCGACGGGTGCCGAACACGTCAACGTTCAGTCATCTCACTGGTGAGGGCAGTGGCCAGCGCATTGCCGAATCCGTCGATTTGGTCTGGTGTATTCACGGTAGACAGAAAACCACCCAATTTAGGTGAGAGAATGTATCCGGCATCTAGAAGTCTAAGATGAAGTCGGCTGGTCGCTTCAGCTTCAACCTCAGTCAGGAAGAACGTCCGATAGTCAGTCACTTTACGATCATGGAGATGCAGGTGAAACATGCTGCCGGCCCCGGTGACTTGTCCCTTGAATCCAGCCGCAACAAATGTATTTTCCACGACATGTCTGGCGTAAGTGCCTAAATCTTCGAGGTAATCGTAGGCTTTGGTGTCTAGCATCTCTAGTGTCTTGAGTCCCGCTGCCATCGATACTGGGTTTGCTGTGAATGTTCCACTAGAAGGGTTTGGGGGCTTGCCTTGATTATGGCTAAAAACAGACATGGCATCTTCAGTTCCCCCAATGGCTCCAACAGGGAAGCCGCCTCCAATTATCTTGGCAAAGGTTGTGAGGTCTGGGTTGATTCCGAACCTTGCCTGTGCACCATGATAGTCAAGCCGGAATGCGATGACCTCGTCAGCGATGATCAGCGCACCGAGTTCACGGCTTACGCGATGCAGCATGTCGATAAAATGATCGGCCATCGGTACCAGCCCGCAGGATAACGGTACAGG
>LUSG01000176.1 GCA_001629395.1 Gammaproteobacteria bacterium REDSEA-S15_B12
ACTCGCCTCACCCATTCAATCATAGCTGCTCAACAGTGTAGCGGGGTTGCTTGGCAATTCAAATTTCTATGTGGTTGGTTGTGAATAACTTTTGAGCACAGTCACAAAACTGATATAACAGTACCCCTCAGATCGTCTATAGACCGAATAGTAAGACGTGGACCAATCAATTTTCAGCGCTGACTTCAAACCGGAACCCTACTGGTGGGACCGCACCCCTCGACCGGTTCCCCTCGAAGCAACGTTACCGGACCAGGCAGATGTTGTGATCGTTGGATCGGGCTACACCGGACTGAATGCCGGGTTAGTGACCGCCCGGGGTGGACTGTCTACTGTCATCGTCGATGCAGAGCAGCTTGGTTGGGGCTGCAGTTCACGCAACGGTGGCCAGGTGAGCGGCGAGGTTAAACCAAGCTATAAGGCATTGGCCCGCCTGCATGGACCCGCACAGGCTTACGCCATTATCGCCGAAGCGCGTACTGCACTGCAGTGGGTTGGCGACTTTATAAACAAAGAAGGCATCGACTGCGACTACAGACACTGCGGTCGATTTCATGCGGCCCACAGCGCCCAGCAATACGCCACACAGAAACAAGAATTCAAATCCCAAGTTAAAGGGCTTGAAAGAGATGGACACCTCGTTGACGAGACGCAGATCAGAAACGAAGTGGACTCCCCGTTTTACCATGGGGGACTGGTGATCAATCAACACGCGTCACTCGACCCGGCCCGCTACCATCAGGCCCTGTATGAACGGACACTGGCGAGTGGATGTCACGTCGTCGACAACTGCCGCGTCGAAAACATTGTTCGCAATGCCGATGGGTTTAACCTGGGCACAGCCAAAGGACAGATCCGGGCAGGTAAGGTGATTATCGCGACCAGTGGTTACACCGGATCGGCAACACCATGGCACCAGAGACGGATTATCCCGATCGGCTCTTACATGTTGGCAACTGAAATGCTTGACCCGGATCTTGCGCGCAGCCTGATTCCTAATGACCGAGTTGTTAGTGATACTCGGAAACTGGTCGTCTATTACCGCCTATCACCAGACGGGCACAGAATCCTGTTCGGTGCTCGGGTTTCATACAAAGAAACCGACCCGACAAGTAGCGCCGGGCCCTTGCGGTTGGAAATGCTTCGAATATTTCCACAGCTGGCCGATGCCAAGATTACCCACTCGTGGATGGGCTTTGTCGGGTATACCTTTGACAAGCTGCCGCACCTGGGCGAGGACAACGGACTCTTCTATGCAATGGGCTATTGCGGATCAGGTATCTGCCTGTCAAGTTATTTCGGCCATCGCCTTGGCCAGCAGGCCTTAGGCATCCCGGATGCGAAGATACCCATGAATGGGCTCAGATTTGAGACTCGTCCGTTTTATCGGGGTAATCCGTGGTTTCTCGGGCCGACAATTCGCTACTACCAGATCCGGGATCGCTTCAACTGAAGGTCTCATGCGCTGGCTGGGCCTGCAAGTCACAGTCATGCTTTCCTGGATTCCTGTTAAATTTTCAGTGATGTTGCACACCCCCCACAATTTATTTAACATGTTAAATAAATTGTGGTAGATGACTCGAGGAGCGATTAATGGGCGCACGTACCGGCAGCGAGTACCTAAAAGGCCTTCAGCAAAGCGACGCGGAGATATGGCTCGGCGACGAGCGTATCGAAGATGTCACCGCACACCCTGCTCTGCGGGGCTGCGCGCAGTCTATGGCACATCTTTACGACATGCAGCACGACCCCGCGCTGCGTGATGAGATGACCTACACCTCACCCACCACGGGCGACCCTGTTGGTCTGTCGTTCATCACACCGCGAACGCACGAAGACCTCCTACGCAGATCGGCGATGATGTTCCACTGGTCTCGGTTCAGCGGTGGCATGCTCGGCCGTTCATCGGACTACATCAATGTCGAAATTATGGCGGTCTACCATCAGAATGATCCCCGCTTCGGAGAAAACGCACGTAACTACTACGACTACGCGCGTGAAAACGACCTGTGCATGACGCACACACTGGTCAACCCGCAGTCGAATCGTGCGCTGACCGCCAGTGGTCATCCCAGTGCCGACGTGGCACTGCGTATTGTCGACGAAAATGCCGATGGCATGGTGGTTCGGGGTGCGCGTATCCTGGCGACACTGGGTCCACTGGCTGATGAGATCATGGTATTCCCATCTACCGTTCTCAAGGCAGCATCCGACACTAATTCGTTAGCCTTCGCATTTACAATTCCCTGCGCCACGCCCGGCATGAAACTGATCTGTCGGGAGTCACTTGCCTATGGAGAATCACGGGTCGATCATCCGTTGAGTTCCCGATTCGAAGAGATGGATACCCTGGTCGTATTCGACGATGTTCTTGTACCGTGGGACCGGGTGTTCCTCAAATCAGACCCTGAACTATGTTCCCGTCACTTTCCGGAGACCGGCTGCCTTACCCATATGGCCCAGCAAGTGGCCATCAAGAACACCTGTAAAACGGAATTTGTCCTGGGTATTGCCTGTTCCATTGCCGAAGCACTGGGATCCAACGAGTTTCAGCACGTACAGGAAAAGATCGCGGAGTGCATGATTAACCTTGAGATCATGAGAGCCTGTCTGCGCGCATCGGAAGCCGATGCCAAAATCGATAAGTGGGGTGTGATGGCACCTGACCGCGCACCGCTCGATGCCGCACGCAACATCTTCCCGAAGATGTATCCACGAATGATCGAGATACTGCAGCTTCTGAGTGCCTCCAGCCTGATGCTGATTCCCCCGGATTCGGCTTTGGATAGCCCAGTCGCAGAGGATATCGACAGTTACCTGGCAGCTGCCAATTGTACTGCGCGCGATCGCATCAAATTGTTTCGCCTGGCGTGGGATGTCGCCTGCAGTGGGTTTGCGGGACGTCAGGTGTTGTACGAACGATTCTTTTTTGGCGATCCCGTGCGCATGATGTCGGTGCTCTACCGAACCTACGATAAGCAGCCCCTGATGGACCGCGTTGATAGATTTCTGAATCGCGATTACTGAATGGCGTACTGACCGCTCTGATTGAGAGCGGTTGTGGTAGCGTTACCCCTTGAGAAATGACTCACTTGTTTCCAGGAGAGTAATCCATGCCGCCAGGTATCCATCTCGTGGGCAGCGTTGCCATGTCGGATTCAGAATCCGTTTTCAGGGCTCTGTCATCAGAACTTGCGCCCTGGCTTCGCCGGATTCCAGATGGCGAAACCGGCGAACGTCATCGCTGGATCTACTGGCAGCGCGAGATGCTGCTGTCTCACCCGGACATGGAACTCGACCCCGATGCGACACCGCTGACACTTCGCCAGTGGGATGGCGAACTCATACGCGAAACAGAGCTGGTACGCTTTAAGCCCGATGTAGATCCGTCATCGGTGATGTTTGAGACCGGTTATGCACCCGCCGCTATTGCGTCTTATGACGTTTTCAGACAATTGCGTGGTGATGATGTGATCCCGGCTGACGTGCGCTTCCAGGTCTGCCTGCCTACCCCGATGGCCTCAGGCTACATGTATGTCAGCCCAACATCTATCGAGGATTACCTACTCACCTATGAAAAGTCACTGCTGAGCGCTCTCAGGTCAATTGTCGATGCTATTCCTCACCAGGACCTTTCGATCCAATGGGACATCTGCCAGGAAGTGCTGATCTTTGAAGATTATTTTCCTTATCGCCCCGACAACTACAAACCACAGATCTTCGATCAGATGAGCCGGCTTGGGGCGCAGGTGCCAACCGATGTAGAGCTGGGCTACCATCTGTGTTACGGCACGCCCAGGGACGAGCATCTGGTGATGCCCAAAGACACTGCGATTCTGGTCGAGATCGCAAATGGACTGGTCTCACAGCTTCAGCGGCAACTGAATTTTCTCCACATGCCCGTACCGCGTAACCGTGTCGATGATGCTTACTACGCTCCACTGGCCGGACTTCAACTGCCGACAGAAACAGAACTGTACTTGGGATTGATCCATCACCAGGATCACAGTGGTGATAAACAGCGTATCGCTGCAGCACAGAAAGTAGTACCGTCATTCGGGATTGCCAGCGAATGCGGCTGGGGCCGTACCGACCCTGAGCGAGTCCCCGGTCTGATTGAATCCCATCGACTGGCGGCTTCGGATTTATTACCGTGAGTAGGATCAACTACAACCGCTGGAGAGATATGCTGGTAACTCCGGTCGATACAGAAAGGTTTGAGTTTGTACACAAAGACTGGGTGCCCCGTGCCGATGACGTGTTTATTGCCAGTTTTCCCAAGAGCGGCACAACGTGGACACAGCAGATCGTACGCCTGGTTTACAGCCGTGGACTGATTCACGACAGCGACCCGCCTCTGCATGCCATTATCCCATGGCTCGATGACTCAGAGGACCTGCCCGATCTGTCTGTCGTCGACTCTATGACCTCCCCCAGGGTCTTCAAGTCCCACAATCCCTATCCTCTATTACCACGCAAGCTGACCGAGTCCAACCGACTGATCTACGTCACACGCAACGCCAAAGACACTGCGGTGTCAATGTATTTTCACACTTTCGGTTTCAAGATGTACGAATATGACGAACCGATAGAGCATTTCATTGGTGAGTTTATGGCGGGAAGGGTGGAGTACGGCCCTTACTGGACTCACCTCAAAAGCTGGCACACCCGACGTAAACAGCGCAATATTCTGGTCCTGCATTATGAAGAAATGCAGGTTGACCTGGCCGCAACAGTTGCACGGGTTGCCCACTTTCTTGATCAGCCTTTGACCCACGAAGAAATAAAGCGCATTGCGCAACTATCGACATTTGCCAGCATGAAGAAGGATCCGCGAACCAGCATGCAACTATGGGATGAAGAACAGCGCAAACCAGGCATGCCTTTCATGCGCAAGGGTAAGGCTGGAGACTGGACAAACCACTTCACACCCGAACTCGCCCAGGCATTCGACAAAGAATTTGAGGTTAAAATGTCTGGAATCAAATGGCCCTGGTGATCACAGCAACAACCTTAATGGATAGTCCCGTATGAACGACACGCCAGTCATAGCCCAAAGGGGCCCAATCGCGATCGAAGTAGAAGCAGGGAAAACCTATTTCTGGTGTCAGTGTGGTCTCAGCAGCAAACAGCCTTTCTGCGATGGTTCCCACAAATCAACAGCGTTTACCCCGATACGCTACCATGCAGAAGAATCTAAAAAGGTCTTTTTCTGCGGCTGTAAACGCACTAGCCGCAAACCCCTGTGTGACGGCACTCACAATTCCCTTTGAACGACTGTGTCTGTACTGCGTCGTAGTCGCTGTAACGGTGGCAACCCACAGGATTGGAACTGTTTAGACCTGACCGTAAATCGAGGTCTGGTCGCCTAGCGCTTCAAGATGTTCTGCACAGTTCAGCAACTCGACCCGCCAGGGCGGTGACGACTCGATACGGGTGAAACTTGCGTTGCGAAACGGATACAGCCTTCCACTGTCAGAGACATGCGCGTTGGCATCTAGATGATTGCGTAACAAAGCCGCGCAGACCAGTCCATGGGTTACCACGGCCATTGTTCCGTTTTCCGGCAGCGCCGACTGCATTCTCGACCAGGCCTGGCTCACTCGTTGGTCGAATTCCTGCCATGTCTCCCCCTCTTCGGGTTCATAATTTTCGGCAAACGGATCAATTCCCCGAGCCTCCAGGTCGATGAATCGTTGGCCCCGGAGTCGACCAAAATTACGCTCCCGAAGCAACGGCTCAAACTCAATGCCGACACTGGTTTCATCAGACAACGCCTGAGCCGTCATGGCGGCCCGGGGCAGATCACTGGCCAGGATCCGCGTAATCCCTTCGGTGCTCAGGTGTTGCGCAAGACGAAGCGCCTGCTCCTCGCCCCGACCCGACAGGGGGGTGTTTGCCGGCTGCATGACACGATCGCGATTAAACGCGGTTTCACCGTGGCGAATCACTAATAGGCTCATGGAGATTCCAAATTGTTTTCGAGTGGTTCGTTGGCGAGTAGCCAAACCTGTTCGGGACCCTCCACCTGCGCATTGTGCCCGAGGCTCGGTAGTTCCCGCGCTGCAGCATCCAGGGCACTTAGTTCTCCTGCGCTGACCATCTTGTCGCGTTCCCCACACGCCAGCATCACATCGCAGCCGGCGGCCTGAACCAGTTCAGCGACAGGCGGTCGACCAACCGCATAAATTGCCGGGTCAGCGGCAAGGCGATACTGGCCGTCGTCACCTGCAATAACACCACACCGTGCAGTAGGGGAATCAGGACTTACGAGACCGATCAGCCCGGATACCTTGAGGTAGCGTTCTATCGCCTCGACCCGTGTTGGCCACCAGCGAACCGGACGTGTTGACAACGCCTGCATCTGTTCCAGCTCAGTCTCGTTCCAGCTGACCTTGATCCCTATACCCAACACACGTTCGACATTAGGTAGTGAACCACCCAACATCAATCCGATGACGCCTCCCATTGAGTGCCCGACAACCACCAGCCGACTGGCCTCGTTGACCAGTGGCATCAGGTCGTCCATTAGACTGCCATAGGTATAAGGTCGTTCCCAGGGAGAGCGCCCATGTCCTCGGAAATCTGGCGCCAACCAGCAGCCAGCCTTTTCACGATCGATGAGTTCGGTCAACCCCTGCCAGACCTCACCGGTTGCCCCGAGTCCATGAAGCAGAAGATAGGTCGTGTCACCCGCACCTCCGGAACGCAGGTAAAGCCCGCTCATACTAACCCCCTAAAAGGTCATACCCGCGCTGCGGGTGGCGAGTTACCGCTGCTGCCGAGATAGTCAACACAATGTTGATCACTAACCAGAAAAAGTAGTTTTGTTTCTTCAATTGCATTCCATTTCAGAAATATCTGACGATGCCTATCATGCATTTACTCCAACTGACCCGATGGGTTCGGTTCAGGACTGCTGAAGGCATCGTACCAGTCCCCACATTTTTCTCGAGCGTCTTCCCAGTCTTCTATTCTTTCAGTGTTGCGGTACATCAGGAAGGGGCGTAACCGATCCAGGTAATGTTCCAGCATACGCTGCGGGCGGAACTGGGTCGCCGCATAACCGTTCCAGTGAACCAATTGCTCGAGTGGCCGCCTATAGCGCATTCTGACATCTTTTTTTGGATACCCCACGGGAATTGTGCCGCAGGCAGAGAGGTACGGCGGATACCCTAAAAGTTCCGACAACGCCTGGTTGGTCGATACTTCTCCGCCACCTGAAAGCCACGCCGACGTCAATCCCTGGGCCGTGACGGCAAGTTGAATATTCTGGATCACGGCACCCAGTGAACAATAGTAAATGTTTTCGTTATTTGCAGCGTATTCATCCACCCCTTCGGCATCTTCATTGTGCTGCGGGAAAGCGGCCTTCCAGCGAGGGTCACCCACAACGATGAATATCGCCACGGTGTTCGACAGATAAGCCTTGCTCACCGCTGGAAAGCCCTTCGCCTTAACAAACAAGCGATTCGACTGCTCGACAAAAATATCGATAACAGCATCGCGCACAACTGGATCATCCACAATGATCAGATCCCAACACTGGCTATTGGCACCAGTCGGTGCCCAGCGTGCGGACTCAGCCACCGACAGCAAGGTATCACGTGAGACCTTCCTGCCACGCTCGAACTGACGAACGCTTCGGCGACGGCGCATAACGTCGGAGAGAACACGGTGCTGTTCACCCTTCGATGCGTTCGCGGTATCAACTTCGTTCATGACTTTCTCTCCTGATCTGGGCTGCACCCATTCAACCACGTTTACGTACGGCATAAAACCATCCGCTGGCAACGGATGCTACACTGGCTGGGATCACACTCTAATCATATCGCCATGCCGGCAGATCCAAAAAACCAAATCGAACCCAGTACTGACGCAGTGGCTCGATTTCGGCTGATAGACCCCCCAGCCGGGTTTGTTGACGATCCCTACCCCTGGTACGCGCAGCTGCGACGCGAGAGCCCGGTTCATCGGTTAGGCGAGCGATCTTTTTTTCTATCTCGCTATGACGACGTTCTAGCGGCCTATCGTGATCCACGTACCAGTTCAGACAAACATGCCGAATTCACACCCAAATTCGGCGACAGTCCTTTGCTTGAGCACCACACCACGAGCCTGGTCTTCAATGATCCACCGCTGCATACCCGCGTACGCCGGCTGATCATGGGTGCCTTGAATCAAAGAGCCATCAAAAAAATGGAACAGGGTCTGATTCAACTGATCGATGAACTGCTTGACGACATCGAGAATCAGAGTTCGGTCGACATGATCAGCGATTTCGCAGCTCGGATTCCCATCGAAGTGATTGGGAACCTCCTGGATGTACCACGTGATGAACGAGCACCGCTTCGAGACTGGTCGCTGGCGATTCTGTCTGCACTCGAACCGGTACCAAAACCACCGGTTCTACAAACCGGAAACCAGGCGGTGATCGAATTCACGGACTATCTCAAGATCTTGGTCAGAGGCCGGCGGCATAGCCCTGGAGACCCTGCGGTCGACGTTCTGACTCGTCTGATTCAGGGCGAAAAGGACGGAGAGAAGCTGACCGAATCCGAACTGCTACACAACTGCATTTTTCTTCTGAATGCCGGGCACGAAACCACCACCAACCTGATCGGCAATGGACTACATGCGCTGATCAGCCATCGGGACCAGCTAGAGCGCCTCGCTGCTGAGCCCGCGCTTGCAGACTCTGCGGTCGAGGAACTGCTTCGTTTTGAGAGTCCCCTCCAGCTGAATAATCGACTAACGACTGAGTCCATGACTATTGGTGAGAAAACCATTCCTGCAGGCGCGTTTCTAACGCTCGGCGTGGGTGCAGCGAACCGGGATCCTGATCAATTCGACCAGGCTGAGCACCTCGACATCGGCCGATCACCCAACAACCACTTGGCCTTTGGACAGGGTCGCCATGCTTGCTCCGGAATGAATGTCGCGCGACTCGAAGGCCGAATCGCATTTGCCGCGGTGGCAAGACGCTTCCCATCTATCGACCTGAGCGACACGCCGGAGCGGGACCCACGAATACGATTTCGCGGTTTCCGACACCTGCCTGTGGTAATCAACTGACACCAAGCTGCGCACTACACCGGAGTCGCATCATCCTTTCCAGCTGTCCACATAACCACGCCATTCGATTCCTTCATCAAGTTCATGGATCTGCAGCGGATCCCGTGTGTCAACCATGACCGCGACCTCGTCGGTCTCTTTTCGGGAATAAGCCATGGCCGTCCGATAGGCTTCCGGATGTGGGCCGTGTGGAAAACCTGCGGGGTGATAAGTACACATCCCGGGCTTCATATGATCACGACTGAAAAACTGGCCCTGATGATAAAAGATGAATTCGTCGTAATCATTATTGGAATGATAGTACGGCAGCTTCAGGGCCCCGGGGTCGCTCTCGATCGGTCGCGGGCAGAAAGTACAGATAACCAGACGATCGCCAAGCCAGGTGGTGTGTGCAGAAGGGGCGACGTGATAACGGGCACTCATGAGCGGCCGAATGTCCCGCCAGTTCAGGCGCTGCACCGACAGATCCCCGTGCCAGCCAACAGCATCCAGCGGATTGAATGGGTAAGTCGCTGTCGTCAGGGTATTCTGCCGCTTGATGCTGACCACCGTCTCCTGTTCCCCGTATTGTGCCTGGAATGCCTCATCGATCCGGGGGTGATCCAGAATCGCAGGATCAAATATCGCGTGTTGCCCCACAGGTCCTTTGTTCGGCAGCCCGAACGCCCCGCCGGTGGCTTCGATCATGAGAATCGCCGCCATCCCATCACACTCCAGACGCCACATCGTGGAACGCGGAATCAGCAGGTAGTCGCCGCACGTAAATTCCAGGTGGCCATAGTCACAGTACAGGTGCCCCGCGCCCTCGTGAACAAACAACACCTGATCACCATCCGCGTTGCTCGCTAA
>LUSG01000177.1 GCA_001629395.1 Gammaproteobacteria bacterium REDSEA-S15_B12
AGCCAGCACCTCACCGGTGCGGCAATTGAGCATCACGGCAGAACCACCGGCTGCCTGGTTCTGTAGGACAGCCTTGCGGATATGTCTGCGCATTGCAGCCTGAATCCTAAGATCAAGACTCAAATTTAGCTTCCGGCCATGGTGCACGGCCTGAACACTCTCAACATCTTCAACAATACGGTGGCGAGCATCAATCAGAACTCGTTTCCGACCCTCTACACCCGACAAATGATTGTCGAATGACCGCTCTACACCTTCCTGACCGTGGTCATCGATATCCGTAAATCCAACGATGTGTCCAACCAGCATGCCCGCCGGGTAGTAACGCCCATATTCCCTCTGGGTAGTCACACCGCGGATACCCAATTGTTGAATCTGCTGGGCTTTGTCTGGTGGGAGGTGCCGACGAAGATAAACGAATTTCTTGCTGGCCGGCAGATCTATCTTGTTGTTGATCTGATTGAGGGAGATATTCAATGCAGCGGCGAGCCGCTCCAGGTCAGGCCCGGCTTTTCTGAGTTCTCGGGGATCTGCTGTGATCGCGTCCAGTGGCGTACTCACGGCCAGGATCTCACCCTGTCTGTCGGTGATGACACCCCGCACCGGTTTAACTGGAAGCGTTCTGATTTGCCTGATTTCTCCCTCACTTCGTAGTTGACTGCTCTCAAGCACCTGAACTTGAAATGCTCTGGCGAACAACCCCATGAACCCCATCAACATCACCATAAAGCAGAACCAGTGCCGCCGCGGGTAGAATTTCTTCCGATCTTGGAGCAACTGGCTCATCTTGAACTCTCAAGTCTCAAAACGACTGTGTCCTGGGGATCTGGGGGCACCATGCCCAGTTTTTCCCGAGCCTCGAATGCAATTAGGCTATGTAGCGACCAAGTCGCCTGCTCCAGTTGAAGTTTTCCCCATTCGTCGTTAAGTCGATCACGCTGGATTTCTGCATCTCTGACTTCAAGAAACACTTGTCGATTTTCATAGCGAATTAGCACTGTGCCCAATGCACTGCCGAACACCGCAATGACAAGACCGATCAGTATCTTCATGAGTCTGCGTGTCCTGTTTTTTCAGCCGCTCTGAGCACGGCGCTGCGGGCACGAGGATTGGTCTCAATCTCCTGCTGGCCGGGCCTAAGTGGCTTGCTCAGTATTTTCACAGCAGGTCGAATCTGATCATGGGTAACCGGCAGGTCTGGTGGATAACGATCACCGCTGGCAGACTGACGCAGGAACTGCTTGACTGCCCGGTGCTCGAGGGAATGAAAACTGATCACGACCAGACGGCCGCCGGGTTCAAGAACACTCAGAGCTTGTGGCAGCACTGACTTCAACTCACCGAGTTCCTGATTGACCTGCATCCTGATCGCCTGAAAAGTCCGGGTTGCTGGGTGCTTGCCCGGTTCTCGGCTCGGTACCACGTGCGCTACGATGTCAGCGAGTTCTAGCGTGCGCGACAGTGGTCGACTGGCCCGCGCAGCAACAACGGCTCGGGCGATTCTTCTTGAGTAGCGCTCTTCGCCAAGCTCGCGCAGACAGTTACGAAGCCGTTCTTCAGTGACTGTATTCAACCACTCTGCAGCAGACTGGCCCATATCCGGATTCATACGCATATCGAGCGGGCCGTCGCCATTGAAACTGAAACCACGTTCATGGCTATCAAGCTGTGGAGACGAGACGCCAAGATCAAGTACAAGTCCTGTGACCCGATGAACAAGCCCGTGGGAATTAACCATTTCGAAAAGCTCAGAAAAGGATGCCTGTACAAACGTCAGCCGGCTTTCCGCCTCAGACATCTGCTTTGCACAACGATGCGCTTCCGGGTCTCGATCGATTGCAAGAACGCGTCCGGCAGGCCCCAGACAACTCAAAATGGCCCGCGTATGACCTCCACGGCCAAATGTAGCATCGACATAGGTACCGTCGACTTGGACGTTAAGCGCCTGCACAACCTCTCTCGTCATAACCGGCTCGTGTCCATGAACTGACATGTGCCGGTGAGTTGTCTAGAGCGAGAGCGACTCAAGCTCAATGGGCAGCGGCCGATCCTCGGGCTGCTTCAACAGCCATTCATCGCACTTCACTTTCCAAAGGCCTTCATCCCAAATCTCAAACTTATTTCCCTGTCCGATCAGTACAATGTGTTTTTCTAGACCTGCAAATTCCCGCAACGGCGCAGAGACGCGTATCCGGCCCCCGCTTGAAAGATCACAATCCGTGGCATAACCGATCAAGAGTCGCTTCAGCGCCTGTGCTGACGGATCGAAACTGGGTAACTCGACGACCTTTCTTTCGACCTGCTCCCATTCATCCTGTGGATACAGCCAGAGACACCGTTCCCCAGTATTGTTAACGGTCAGCACGAACTGACCTTCACAACGCTCAGTGAGTACCTGACGGTACTTCGCCGGGACGGCAAACCGTCCTTTTTGATCCATGTTGAGGGAACTTGCACCACGAAACATGTCATCTTCTGCCTTAGTCTTTACCTCAAACCCAAGCCGCTGGTCTGGTCCGCTGGTCTATTTGTCAATTGACGCCCCCGTGAAAAAAGAACGCCCGACCCCAAAAGGGGTCGGGCAATCACCAAAGGAGGATGAGGATGGATGGATATGCCGCCATCCACGGCAAACCGATAGGGGTAGTCGGGGTACCGGGGCTTGTCGCCCCGTAGCTCGCATGTTCTGCTAAATAACTCACGATTCTTTGCCAATTTTTGCCTTTTTTACCACGATTCCCCACTAATCGACACTCTGGCATCAATATCACGACCTGTCAAGCCCGTAATTCAAAAAAATCATGGGTTTATCGCCGATCGGGCAGTGTTGACGACCGCGAACTCAACATCGGCCATCCATCGGTAACGGAGTGCTGACGCCCGCTGTCAGTCGGTCAGTGTTGTATGACGACAACAAATGGCCAGTTGAGCCGTAAAAATAAGGCCTATAGGCTCGGGGGGGAGTGGTGGGGAGTCGGCCTGTAAGCCGGGTTCTGTCGAAGGCGACCATTCATCTCGGTCACACGTCACCGCGTGACTCTCGCGACCTACCCGAATCCGATGCGGGCCGCACCATTGGATTCCTATTTGGTCTTGCTCCAGGTGGGGTTTACCCTGCCGTTCGTGTTACCACGAACGCGGTGCGCTCTTACCGCACCATTTCACCCTTACCGCTCAACAAGTGTTCACCTGCCGAGCAGGCGGTATATTTTCTGTGGCACTGTCCATCGACTCGCGCCGTCCAGACGTTATCTGGCACCCTGCCCTGTGGAGCCCGGACTTTCCTCCGCTACGCACCGCTAAACCCCGTATTCCGGTGACTGCAGGAACGTAGCCGCGATCGCCCGGCCGACTCCCCGCGACAACATATTACTGGTGACGCTTTATAGCAAGTCCGGACGTCAGCTATCCGAGGCATCTGGCTTAGTCAATGCCAGGATTCGGTCGTAATAATCGTTGCGACGGCCGCCGAACAACTTAATAGCTACCTGACTCGCTGCACCGGGTTGCAAATGTTCGGCGAGTATCGGCAAAACGTCGTCAGCGCCGATTAAGCGTTGTGGGACTGGATCTTGGCAGCCCTCGACAATGATCACAAGTTCCCCTCTGACGGGATGATCATCATTCTCGAAGCGCTCCGCCATTTCATCCAGTGTCGCCAGCACAGTCTCTTCGAAACGCTTTGTCAACTCCCGCAAGACCGAGGCACGCCGCACACCACCCAGAGCCCGAGCCATGTCGGCAAGTGTCGCCTTTAAACGCCTCGGTGATTCAAAAAAGACCAGGCTACGGGGCTCTTTTGCCAGGTCTTGAAGCATCCTGCGCCTTGCAGACGAGCGGGATGGCAGAAACCCTTCAAAAGCGAAACGATCTGTCGGTAGGCCGGACACAGCCAGTGCTGCTGTCACAGCGCTGGGGCCGGGGACCGTCAGGACTGGTAATCCTGTGGCCAAACAATCGCGGACGAGCAGGTAACCCGGATCGCTGATCAGCGGTGTTCCAGCATCGCTGACCAGTGCAATATCTTCACCACGCAGCAGAGAGTCTATGATCTGACGACTTCGCGCGCGTTCATTGTGCTGGTGAAGCGAGAACAGTCGTTTCGAGACTCCAATATGTTGAAGCAGAATTCGTGTGTGCCGCGTATCTTCAGCTGCTATCCGGTCGACCGATGCCAGAACCTCAGCTGCCCGGACAGTCAGATCGCCCAAATTGCCGATCGGCGTCGCAACCACATACAGCGTACCGGATCCGGAAACGCTCATACCGGCGCAAGACACTGACTGCAGTCGACTGAGTTGAATAACATTCTAGGTAGACTGGATGACTGTGGGTCGGGTTAGTAAAGTGTATCCGGTATACTGATTCGATGTCTCGATCTGGACTAATTAACAAAGCACTGGGACTGTGCCGGCACCATCTGGACAACACCCACAGCGGACCCTCTACCCGGCAGGTGGATAAGTGATTGTGCAATAGCCACCACAAGCGCAGTCCTCCTGACCGTCATCACTGGTCTGAGGATATTGCTGCTGAATTCCTGCAACGACAGGGTCTTGAACTGCTGGTGACAAACTATCGCAATCGAACGGGTGAAATCGATCTGATCATGATCGATGACCAAACGTTGGTTTTTGTTGAGGTCAAGCAACGTCGTGAAGTTCAGTTTGGCCGACCCGAAGAATCTGTCGGCATGGCTAAACAGGCGAAACTGAGGCGCACCGCAGCCAGCTATTTACAGCACCACGACAGATCGCAATCCTGGCCCTGTCGTTTTGATGTGGTTGCGATCACGGGCGGTCCACATGCGCCGGTTTGCCGCTGGATTCAGAACGCTTTCCCTTAAACCATACTAAGGAAACGACATCCGCTTGAAACATGCTAACGTACCGTAGACTATGAGCCGCAGCTAAGGCCTGTTACAGTTCGGTCTTGTGGAACAGTTCGTTCTCCACCTTTTCGACTGCCAGGCCGACACCTCACTGAAAACACAGACCCCATGAATCCCGAACAAAGAATCAGACAGCATTTCGAGAACAGCGCTGCTACCGCACTCAAGACCCAGGCCACAATCGGTCTGCAGGTGGTCGATGCGGCGCGCCGGATTGCTGCCGTCTATGACAACGGTGGTAAGCTCCTGCTCTGCGGTAACGGGGGCTCGGCAAGTGACGCGCTGCACTTTTCAGCCGAATTACTGTGCCGTTATGAAAAGGAGCGCCAGCCGCTGGCCGCGATCGCCCTTCCAGCTGATACAGCCACACTCACCGCCGCAGGCAACGACTACGATTTTACTCAGGTTTTTGCCCGCCAGATTAGCGGTCTGGGCAAACCAAACGATGCATTGATCGTTTTCACAACATCCGGCCAGAGTCCGAACATTCTTGAAGCTGCCAGGGCTGCCACAACTGCCGGACTCAGCGTCATCGCACTGACCGGGCGGGACGGAGGTGCCCTGGCGGGTCTGCTCGATACGAATGACCTGGAATTACGGGTTCCTTCAGACTCAACAGCCCGTATCCAGGAAGCCCACGCTATAATCATTCACTGCATATGTAATTTTATTGACCTTCATATGACAGGGGAGACGAGGCTATGACGCCTACACGCTGTACACCTCTAAAAAGCGTTAGCCTGGGCCTGATGCTCTTGGCCGGCTCGATCCTGGCCGGTGGCTGTGTACCTACAGTGAGCTTACTGGCTATTGATGTCGTACGAGACGAGCGAGAGCCGCGCGCTTACTGGCAAGACAATAAGGCCGAAATGGACATACGGCTTTCGATCTACCCCAACTGGCCGCTTACAACTGGCTCAGACACCAATGTCAGTGTCACGATCTGGAATGCTGTGGTGCTGCTGACCGGCGAAGTACCCGACCAGCAAACCATCGACCGTATCCTAGATTCTGCAAAATCTCACCATTACACCCGCCAGGTGGTGAATCGTATCGAGCTGGCTGGCCGGACCAATATGGCCAATCGAATTAACGACAGTTGGCTAACCGGCCGTGTAAAAACTGCGCTGGTGGTATCGGGCACAGTGGATGCGACGCGCGTCAAAGTCGTCACGGAGAGAGCAAATGTCTATCTCATGGGCCTGGTCACCTCGGATGAAGCAACCGAGGCTGTGAGGATCGTACGCAGCGTTGCCGGTGTGGTGCGCGTAATCAAGGTTTTTGAATACATCTAATGCAGTAAGCCAGGGCGTACAAACGCCTGGCAAGCCGTTGAATTCTGAGCACAAGATCTTTCAGAACCAAAGCCAGCTCCGGGCACAGCTGGACAAGGTCAGGCGGCCGCTTGTCTTCACCAACGGCTGCTTCGATATCCTGCACCGGGGGCACGTTGATTATCTGGAGCAGGCGGCACAGTTGGGCGCTACATTGCTCGTGGCAGTAAACAGTGACGAGTCAATCCGAGCGCTGGGTAAGGGTGAAGACTTCGCGGAAGAGACCCCCCTGGAACTGATCCGCCTATGCCGACCGGATCGGCTGGTCAAAGGCGGTGACTGGCCTGTTTCTGAGATTATTGGTGCCGATCTGGTACAGGTCAGTGGTGGTACGGTCCACACTATCCCTATCCGCTATCCCTGCTCAACCAGCAAACTGCTTGAAAAGATCCGTACCGCAAAAAACTGAGCCGCCCACTCTGAGTCAAATGCAAGAGTCTGCCAGTAACGCGCGGTAGTCCTGCGCATCAGACTCACTGAAGCAACACGCAACGATCTGCTCGAACTGAACCTGATGCCGGTGCATCACGGACACAGCAATTGCTGCAGCGTCTACCTTGGGATACCCGAATACGCCCGTACTGATGGCCGGAAAAGCGATAGATGCCAGTCCCGCATCCATCGCTAACGCGAAACAGTTCTCATAGCAGCATTGCAACAGCGCTGCTTCTCCCGCGGTACCGCCTTTCCAGACTGGACCAACGGTGTGAACGATCCAGTCTGAGACCAGCCCAAAGCCGGGCGTTAAACGCGCCTCCCCGGTCCTGCACCCACCCAGTTTTGCACAGTAGGTCTTGAGCTCAGGACCTGCTGCCCGGTGAATCGCTCCATCAACACCCCCGCCACCTAGCAGTGTCTCATTGGCTGCATTAACCACGACCGACACGTCGAGTGTCGTGATGTCAGCGACTATCACGTCGATCAACGATACATCCTCGTGGGAAACATCAAGACCTATGTCAAATCGCTATCAGTCAGACAAATGTAACACTCACGTGGGCAGATCGATGCGTATCACCATGGGTTCGAGTTCGGTCAGGGCTCGCCTATACACCCGACGTTTGAATGATACGATCTGTTTCAGAGGCTGCCAGTAATCAACCCACCGCCATTCGTCAAACTCGGGACACTCGGCATGATCAAGGCAGACTTGATTATCATCGGCCAGCATATGCAGCAGATACCACATTTGCTTCTGACCTCGAAATGGCACTCTTTGAGAGCGAATGTAGGTCCGGGGTACATCATAGCGCAGCCATTTTTGTGTGTGTCCAATTACCTCGACATGCTCGGGCAATAAACCGACCTCTTCGTAGAGTTCGCGGTAGACGGCATCCAGTACTGATTCTCCCCTTTCGACACCACCTTGCGGAAACTGCCAGCCGTCATGGCGACTGCGCCGGGCCCAAAGCACCTGACCCCCACCATTACACAAAATGATCCCGACGTTAGGTCGATAACCATCTCTGTCAATAGATTGATCGTCTGTCCGTTTCATCGAGTGTGTACCCAAAGATGATTATTGTTTCATGTTCGGTGTTTCCAGACAACGTGATCAGATTCCGTGCAAGCCACCTTAAATAAAGTGCATCCCACCGTAGTCACTGCGCTGCAGGCAAAATAGTGTTGATCCTCGTTAAAACTGAGCAACCCAGCAGATAAACTTTACCACTTCAGGTAATTATGCATCCCTGTACAAGTCATCGTAGCGAGCCTTGAACATCACCTCGAGTTCATCGATCACCTCAACGGCAGCCTGCTGACCCATAACATGACGGGTCATAAGTGTAGTAGCTGCAGAAAAAACATTATCGCTGTCGAGCATCGGATAGGTTTTCGCTAATCGCCGTATCGCCGCGATGACACTTTCTTCCGCTGGTCTTGGCACTTGTAGAGGTTGCTCGGAAGCTGGTGTGGCCGCAACTGGATGTCGCTGCGATAAAAAATCAGCAAAATCGATAAGTGTGCTTCGGGCCGTCGGTGTCATTTGACGAAAAGCCTTCAGCAGTGACTGTTCGACATCATCGCTCATAATTGTCAGGCAAGTGGTTGATCTGGTATTGAGATTCAGGCCACATCAACCGCTATTGGCAGCTTGTCCATCCCTGAGACCAACCGTATCACATTGGTCTTTTGCAAAAATGAGAAATTCCTCCATTGCCCGAAGTCGAAATTTCTGTTTCTGGTAAACGATTGTAAACGGCCGTTTGAGCGAAGGAGTCAAACTGGTTTGTTCGAGCAGACCCAGGCTGAGTTCCTTATCCAGCGTTGCGATCGACAAAATGGAAATTCCCAGACCTGCTGCGACGGCACTCTTGATTGACTCAGAACTGCCAAACTCCATCGCCAGGATCATATCTGAAAATGATAATTTGTTTTTAGTCAGGTACTCGGAGATGACCTGCCGGGTGCCGGATCCCTCCTCACGACTGATAAACGGGTACTGCATGATTTCGTCAGGCCTGACGGAGTCTAGTCCGGCCAACGGGTGATCCGGCGGTGTTACCAGTAGCAGTTCATCCTGCCAGCAGACTTCAGTGACCAGGTTCTTGTTGTTGATCGGACCCTCAACAATACCAATATCAATTTCGTTGTTTTCCACCATGTGGATAACACCGAGAGTATTAGTAACATACAGGCGCATCGTCACCTCAGGAAATTTCGCCTGATAGTCTCCGAGAACGCGTGGTATCACATATTGCCCAATAGTCGTGCTTGCACCAATTACCAAAGGTCCTAAAACATCACCCGTGAGTTTTCGTATCTCGTTGTCCATTTCACCGTACTGCGCGATGATCCGGTCGGCATGTGACTTTACAAGCTCGCCCGCCACAGTCAGCGTGATCCGATTGTGTGTTCGATCAAAAAGGCGGGTGTTGAAGTATTCTTCCAGCTGACGGATCTGGAATGTCACTGCCGGCTGAGTCATATGCAGCACGTCGGCCGCCTTGGTAAAACTCAACAGCCTGGCTACTGTCGAAAATACCTGCAGTCTTCTGTCAGCCATAACAAAAATGTATTGCTAACATCAGGCGACTGCCTGCCGCGTGCCTTCGTCCAGCACAAACTGGCGGAATGCCTGGGCTGTTGGGGAAAGTCGTTTACCGCGCCGGTGCCCAACATACCAACGGCGCATAATCGGCATTCCCCTAATATCCAGACGACTCAGTCGCTCGAGTGCAAGTTCCAGTTCAACGGTGTGTACAGAGACGATCGCCAACCCCAGGCCGGCTTCGACACTCTGTTTGATAGTTTCATTACCTGTCATTTCGATGGTTGCACTGGGGGCAAAAGATTTTTGATCGAAAAAACGTTCCATCGCGATACGGGTTCCAGATCCCGACTCGCGCACAACAAATGTTTCTTTAGTTAACTCTTTCAAGCCTATCGAACGATGCTTGGACAATGAATGATCGGGTCGCGCAATCATAATCAGAGGGTTGTCCATAAAATCGGCCGCATCGAGATCCAGGCCTTTAGGCGGTTTACCCATCAGGACGATATCGGGTTGATTGTCTTCAAGTTTTTGTAACAAGGCTTCCCTGTTGGTCACATCGAGTGTAATTTGGACACTGGGGTGCAAACGGGTAAAACTGGCAAGCAGTCGTGTGGCGAAATAGTTCACGGTAGAAGCAACAGCGATGTGCAGCCGGCCTGAATCCACGCCTTTCAGTTCATCCATTTCTTCCCGCGCCGTACCCAGGTGGCGCATGATAGTCTGGGCATGGCGCAGCATGGTTTCACCGGCTTGAGTCATAAATACGCGCTTACCCAACTGCTCAAACAACGACAATCCGACGGAACTTTCCAGCTGTTTAATCTGCATTGAAACTGCCGGCTGGGTGAGGTGGAGCTCTTCAGCTGCACGCGTATAACTCAGCTGGCGGGCGACCGCTTCGAAGACCTGCAATTGGCGAATGGTAATGTGCATACCGGACCTTTTGGGCACAGGACCAAGACCAAGATCCCAGTCACTGAAATAAGTATAACTTATTTATACGTCAGTTCAGTCGCAAAAATACTGATGCAAATATAGACCCAGGGTCAGGTTCGCTTAACGCTGATTCTTAAGCTTTCAGCGAGTTTTTCGTCTTTTTTCAGTAACAACCCGCGTCGAAGCGAGCCGTTGGCTCGCCACTGTCCAGCACGGACCGAACAGTGGCAGAGGCACCCTTCAAACTGTTTTCCACACCCAGGTGTAATAGACACACCGCCGCACCATAAATCAGGCTGTCACACATCGGCCCCGGTGTGCCGGCCAGTGCCAAACGTCCGGCCTGAGCTGTGGCCAGTGCTCTGCGATAATTTTCGTCTTCGTCCGGCAGTTCGCTCTGTGCACTCGCTGGCGACAAACCATCAGGCAGCGGTACTGCGCGAGTCTGAGAATTAATGCCGGCAAGCGCGGGATCAAGCCGAATTTCTTCATTGTCACGATCAGCTGTAAACCGCAACAGTTTCGATGGTTGATTCAGCGATGCGATAACACCGCCTTCCACACCGCGAATAATCGCAGCAGATGCAAATCCTGCCCTGCGGGCCAGCATCGCATAAATTGGCGGGTAGGGTTTGTGAACATACCCCGTAACCAGGTGCGTCGACTCCTGACCCAGGACAGGAGCCAGCAACACCTCCAACGTCGTCAGTAACGGTCGTTTTACAATTCGTGACCGAAGGTCAACCAGCTGGTGCAGATCGGGACAGGCGTATCTCTGGTCGACATATGCCCAGCCACAACTCGGATCACTAACCTGCATTGCTGCCTCAGCCGGGACCAGTTCCACTGCCGCACCCGCGGCTTCAAGGACCTGGCGGTGAGTAGTGCCGTACTTTGGCCCGATCTGCTGAGCGCCGGAACTGATTGTGGCGACCCCACAGGCGGCTAGGACTGCAGGTAGAAAAGGAGCTGCCGGTAATCCGCGAACAAATCCGTCAAAAGGGTCTGCAACATGCAGAATGTCTGTAATGTCAGAACGCACCTGTACTGTGCTGTCGAGAAGCGCACGAAGTGCACCACAATTCTCAGCATCGGTTTCCCGCTTCATGCGCAGTGCAATCAAGAATATTGCGGACTGTACTTCATCGGCTGACCCGGCAAGAATATGGGTCATCGCACGATAAGTCTCTTCTTCGGAGAGGTCTTTACTGAGTTGAGGGCCGGTCGCAATGCGCTGCAGATACGAACGCATCTCAAGATCGACCGATGAAATTTTCATCACCGTAGTCCTATCGTGGTTCCCCGCTACAGTCTACGTTGCAACGCTTGCTCTCTCTATACCCAATTCGGTAGTGTAGACACGCCCAACCGGATTTCTGGAGGAATTTCATGATGGACGAGCAGCAAATGGCCCTGGCGAGCGGTATTGCGGCATTTGAGTCCAAGCAATTCAGCCGGGCACTGCAACTTCTGACACCACACGCACAAATCGGCAACCCGGACGCACAACATCGTCTGGCTGTTATGTACCAGAATGGTCTCGGCCTGGTTCGAAACGAAGCGTCGGCCTACCGATGGATGAAGTGCGCTGCAGACCAGGACCATGGCCTGGCTCTACACGCGTTGGGCTACATGTATCTGGATGGGGACTGCACCGACCAGCACGATCAAAAAGCCGTAGCCTGTTTTGAAAAAGCGGTGGATCTTGGATTGGAAGGCTCAATGCTGGCACTGGCACAGATGTATCAACAGGGCCGCGGCGTAGTCCAGGACTCAAACAAGGCCAGGTTGCTCTATGTTCAGGCCGGATTCGACCCTGCAGAACTAATCAGCCACATTTAGCTCAACAAATCACTTACGTCAATATTTAGGACTTCTTTTTAGCCGACTGCGCTTTGTCAACGGCGTTCCATCGGAGTCGATCCGTTCGTTCACGTTGGCTACGACTAGCTCGGAACTGGCCTACATACACAAAAACCGCAATCCCAAGAACAGCCAGTCCACCAAAGATCAGCTCGTTTAGACCCATCGACTAACGACTCCTTAACTTTGCCAGGAGGCGCAGAATTTCAAGGTACAACCAGACCAATGTGACCATGAGACTGAACGCACCATACCACTCCATGTACTTAGGTGCTCCTTGTTCAGCGCCCGCCTCGATAAAGTCAAAATCAAGCACAAGGTTAAGAGCTGCAATAGCCACAACAAAAACGCTGAATCCAATACCGAACAAACCGTTGCTATGGATGAACCCGATGCTGGTTCCAAAAAAACTCATCACGAAACTCACCAGATAAAGCAGTGCGATACCACCGGTTGCTGCAACAATCATCAAGCGAAAATTCTCGGTCGGTTTTATCAACCCTGTTTTGTACGCCAAGAGCAAGACACCAAGCGTCCCAAAAGTCAGACCCACGGCCTGAATCACGATCCCCGGGTACTGCATTTCAAACATTGCAGAAATACCACCCATTGCCAGACCCTGTAAAAGTGCGTACGCTGGGGCCGTCACCCCAGCCCATTGACGCTTGAAAATGGTAACCATCGCCATGGCCAACCCACCTAATAAACCAAGCATCATCAGGCCGTTGACTGCACCTGACCCACCGCTCTGGAAAAATTGATTCCATACATATCCTGCGCTAACCAGACACAACGCTAGCAGGATACCGGTCTTATTGACCGCACCGGCAAGAGTCATTCTTTGAGTACTATCGCTTTCGTCGAAGGTTGCATCAGGCTGGAATGCATGCCTGAACGACCAAATGTTTGTAGTGCTGTTCGATTCACCATCTGTTTTTACTCCTAACTGAAAAGTCGACCGCGCTCATAGCTCGAGGCGTTAATTCCACCTATCCAACCACGAATTACAACAGCGTCGACCTAAACACTCAATAGAAAGGTCTAAAATATACAGTTCTACTCTATACCACGTAGGATATGGCCAAATCATTTTGTTTGATCCAAAATTTTCGTTCCGTACAACACGGCGATTTCAATGAATTACCTGCCTGTCTTTTTACGAATCCGCAACGCGCCCTGCCTTGTGGTTGGTGGGGGCGCAGTCGCATTACGTAAAGTTGAGTTACTGCTCAGCGCCGGCGCATCGGTTACTGTGGTTTCGAAGTCTCAGGACCATCGTATTCTAAACCTCGTTCAGCAAGACAAAATCACCTATTTGAAATGCGGGTTTAGCCCGGAGCTGATCAAGGGTATGCACCTGGTGGTTGCCGCAACTGACGATCGGACCGTCAATCAGCAAGTCTCGGAGGCCGCGATGGCCCATGCCATACCGGTCAATGTCGTCGATCAACCCGAACTGAGTAGTTTCATTGTGCCCTCGATCGTCGACCGTTCCCCTGTCATCGTTGCAATCGGTACCGGTGGTACTGCACCCATACTCGCCCGCTTGCTCAAAAGCCGACTTGAGACTCTGATACCGGCCGCTTACGGACGACTGGCCAGGCTTGCGGGTGGATTTCGGCAACAGGTCAAGGCGAAATTCGATTCCATCGCCGAAAGAAGACACTTCTGGGAGCATGTATTACAAGGACCCATCGCCGAACTGGTCTTCTCCGGGCGGGATGATGAAGCTCGGGATGCACTTGAGCAACTGATTGAAAAGCCGGATCACTCACCCGCTGTGCAGGGTGAGGTCTACCTGGTTGGTGCAGGCCCCGGAGACCCAGACCTGTTGACTTTTCGCGCCTTGAGACTTATGCAGCAAGCTGATGTTGTACTCTATGACCGACTCGTTGCCCGCGAGATTGTTGATCTGGTACGACGGGATGCGGACCGCATTTTTGTCGGCAAAGCACGTGCCAAACATACCGTGCCACAGACAGACATTAACCGTCTACTCGTTGAACTCGCACACCAAGGAAAACGGGTGCTGCGACTAAAGGGCGGAGATCCATTCATCTTTGGCCGGGGCGGTGAAGAGATTGCCGACCTGGTTCGTGAAAATATCCCCTTCCAGGTCATACCCGGTATAACGGCCGCATCGGGTTGTGCCGCCTATGCCGGTATACCACTTACCCACCGTGACCACGCACAGTCGTGTGTTTTTGTCGCCGGCCACCTAAAAGATGGTCAACTCGACCTCAACTGGTCTGCGCTTTGCCAGCCTGACCAGACAGTAGTTGTCTATATGAGCCTGACCGGTCTTGAAACACTGTGCAGCAAGATGATCAGGCACGGTGCGGATGGAGATCTACCGGCTGCATTGATTCAACAGGGCACAACACGAAACCAGAAAGTTATTACGGGCACACTGGCGACCCTGCCTGGAGCAGTAAGCAGCGGCGATATCAAACCACCCACGTTGCTGGTCATAGGTCATGTTGTCAGCTTGCGCTCAGGTCTCGCGTGGTACAACCCCGACGACTCTAGCCCCGATACCGACACTGAAACAACCCTGCACGCGAAGTCAGATTTTTCCAGATGAGTGGGCAAGCGACATTCTGCACATGACCACTGTCTGGCTGGATGTGGGCATTGATACCGATCTCGAGCCTGGCGACATGAAAAGGCTGGACATCGGTCGTGAACCTGTACTACTTGCTAATGTAGAGGGGACAATCGTGGCTGTTGCCGATACGTGTACTCATGAAGACGCATCTCTGTCGGGCGGTGCACTCGATGGTGTTTTTGTCCGTTGCCCACTGCACGGCAGTAGATTCTGTCTACTCGATGGTAAGGCCGTAGATGATCCTGCAGAGATCGACCTCAAGACTTTTCCTATCCGAATCGAGCATGGGCGGATCCTGATAGAACTATCGAGATGACCCCGCTGATTCAGTGTGCCTGAGCTCCTGCATCTCCGGAGAATCCGGCTCCAAACTCGCACAGTGCCTTCACCAGGTGGTATCGATCTTCGACTACGGCAGCTTCGAGCAAACCTTGCTTCTCACGAGGCGAAAAAGGCAGACTGCAGGCCAGTGTGTCGACCAACTCGGGTATATCAAGAACTTCAAGGGACTTCCATTCAACACTTAACTTCTGATTCGCGAGATAGACCTTTACCGACTCCAGGAGCAGCTCTTTTTCGAGTTGAATATCCTCGAGTACCGTGTCATGAGCAAAACGATCCCAGCACACGTGTGCACTTCGATATCCGCGCGGGACATCAAAGTCACTGACGATATCAAACCGACTAACCCCGCCAAGTACAATCAGCAGGCGACCGTCGCGGGTTTCACTGAAACTGATAATTCGACCGGCGCATCCGGTCCGGTGTAGTTCCGGACGTTCTGTATCCGCACCAGGCAGGGGCTGTACCATACCGATCAGACGCGTACCGGCTAATGCATCCAACACCATATTCAGATACCGGGGTTCGAAAATATTCAGCGGGAGCTGACCGTTCGGGAGCAGCAGTGCCCCAGTCAACGGAAACAATGGCAGCTCCTGGGGCAGGTCCTCGTACTCAATTGCAAACGATCTTGTCATCTTAAATACCTCTAACTGACCTTCGATTGTAGCGTGAACGCTTAAAGATACAGTACAGCCAGGTAACGGCCATTTCCAGGCTCGAGTTCGCAGATCGACAAAAGCATCTGTGGAAATCGATCACCATGATGTCTTGTATGATCGGCACCTGGCAGGAGGACACTGAACAATGACAGAATTTGCTGTAATTGGATATGGCTCGCTGATCTGGGATCTCGACGACCTGGCACCTCACGTTGAGGGTCAATGGGCACTCTATTCCGGACCCCATCTACCCCTGGAGTTTTCCCTCGTTTCGGCCAAGAGACGCCGTGGGCTTGCCCTGGCGATCGACCACGATCATGGTCAATCCTGTCCAAGCTGCATAATCAGCAGCAGCAGCAACACGATTGAAAAGGCAGTGCAGAACCTCGCTGCGCGGGAACGTACATCAGACCAGAACATTGGTTTCATCGAACGGGATTCTGGGGCTGCCCGGTCACGCTCGATGACCACGCTGGCTACCGTCAGGCAATGGCTGGGTCAGACTGACTATGCGGGTGCGGTCTGGTCTGACGGGGCACCTAATTTCGAGTCTGTCCTGGGAGTGGAATTTTCGGTTGCTACGGCGACGGCTCACTTGCGCAGCCTCGAAGGCGAATCAGCTGCCGAAGCAAAGCGGTATATCAGCCTGGCCCCGGACAAGGTGGATACACCGCTGCGGCGCGCTTTGTCAGAACAGTCCTGGTGGGTCGAACAGCCCTATTGAGCTCCGTGTCCAGTAGACCATCTACCCGAACAATCGACTACGTCGGTCGGTTTGCCCCTTCGCCAACAGGGCCCCTACACTTTGGCTCTCTGGTCGCGGCTGTCGGCAGTTTTGCCGATGCGCTCCACTGTGGCGGAACCTGGCTGGTTCGAATTGATGATGTCGACCAGACCCGCACCATACCTGGCATGGCCCAGACCATACTTCGGCAACTTGAATATTTCGGTTTCCGATGGAGCCAAGTACCGGTACAACAAAGTGCACGGAAAGATCTGTACCTGGAAATAATTGAAAAACTGTTTACTCAAGACCATGCATTTGGATGTCGCTGCACCCGCCAGGATGTGCTCGCAGCAGGGATACGAGGTGCGGCCGGGCTGGTTTATCCCGGCACCTGTCGGGACCATCAACTGGCCCCCGATTCCTATCGAACAATCCGGATCAAGACCGGTTCAGCGCCAATACGGTTCAACGACCGCATTGCTGGAGAACTGGTGCAGAACCTGTCTCACGACGTGGGTGATTTTGTCATCAAGCGCGCAGACGGATATGCGGCTTACCAGATAGCTGTTGTGATCGACGACCATTTGGACCACGTCACCGACGTTGTTCGAGGCGCAGACCTGCTGGCGTCAACACCTCGTCAAATACACCTTCAGCATCTACTCGGGTACGCCACGCCACGCTATGCCCATCTACCCTTGGTGGTGGACTCTGGCGGTAGAAAACTCAGCAAGCACGATCGCGACCGCCCCGTCGAGATGGATCAAGCGTTGCATTCTCTGGTCGCTGCGTGGCAATTTCTCGGGCAGAAGATACCCCAGCAACAATTCGTGGATGTTGAAGAATTCTGGTCTTTCGCCGCCCGACACTGGTCGATTAAAAAAGCCCCGGCGACGGGCCATTACTTCGAATCTGCCGAAACTCAAAAACCATAGTTTTGAAGCTGGCTTTGTTGTTCAGGCAGATTTGCTGGCGACCACTGCCCCCAATGCGGCACTGGCGAGTCGCGCAGCAGGCGGATCGGCCCGGCTAGTCAAAAGAAAAGGCACTTCGGCACCCAGCACGATGCCTGCCGCACAAGCACCCATGAAGTACACCATCATTTTAAACAGTGCGTTTCCTGCTTCGATTGTCGGCACAACAACAATATCTGCCGCACCGGCTACGACATGCGAGATACCTTTGAAATTCGCCGCCTTTACAGACACGATGTTGTCAAATGCCAGTGGACCATAAACGTCTGCAGCCATGTCCAGGTCGGCACATCGGTTTGTGATTTCCTGGCAATCCACAGTCACCGACATCGCAGGATTGATCTCTTCTGACGCCGCCAAAAGGGCCACCTTAGGTCTGTCGTTTCCCAGTGCATGGCTGAGTTCGACTGCATTCTGAATGATCGAGATTCGCGCCTTGATATCAGGCGCAACGTTGACGGCTCCGTCTGTGATCATGAGCACACGGTCGCTGCCCGGCACGGACATGTGAAAAACATGAGAGAGTCGTCGTCGACTCCTCGGACCGGTCCGGCGACTGATCAGGGGTCGCATGAAGTTATCCGTGTGAATATGGCCTTTCATAACCATATGAACTTCGTTGGCACGTGCCAATGCCGCACCAATCTCTCCCATGGCCTTCTCATCAGACGTGGAAACGATCTCGTGGTGGCTGATATCGAAGCCGATTTCATCGCCTATTTGCGCAAGAATATCCGGTTCACCGATCAGTACGGGGTCAATGATCCCGGCATCAACCGAAGCGCGTACGCTCTCTAAAACGACCGGAGCGCCTGTCCCCACAATCGCTGTCTTGACCGGCGGACAATTCCTTGCCAGTTGCAACAAATAATCGGGGCAAGTCACTACTTCGGGGCTCAGCACGTTGTTCTCCTTTAATACCACCTGGGTGGTTGACCCTGACGGTAAACTATTATATTTGCCAGCATAGCGGACGCCTGCAATCCAGTGTTAGAACAAATGCCTGAATTACCCTTTCTCTACAGGCCAACGCCGCACATCGACAGCATAACGGGTTATCTGGAAAATGGGCTACTCATTTCCTGCTTTGCCCCTGTTCATCGGGGCCAAACAGCTATAGCGTTGACTCAAGATCCTCAACGCCGTGAATCAGACCATACCACCAACCCCTAAGATCATCAGCGTGGGCAATAGACAAATCAGTCGTATCATTTCAGGACAAGCCACGGCCGACGGTGCCGGGGTGCGCCTGCGACGATACATCGGTTCCGCTGAATTAGATCATATTGACCCCTTTTTGCTACTTGACTTTTTTGAGTCCGACAATCCCGACGACTACATCGCCGGATTTCCGTCTCACCCCCATCGGGGGTTTGAAACAGTCACTTACCTTTTGGCCGGAAAAGTCAGGCACGAAGATAGCGCAGGCCATGGCGGAATCATTGAAAGTGGCGGCATCCAGTGGATGACCGCAGGTCGTGGCATCATCCATTCTGAAATGCCGGAACAAGAACAGGGGCGGCTGGCTGGATTCCAGCTCTGGGTTAACTTACCGGCGACCGACAAAATGTGTCCGCCCGCCTATCACGAGTACCCCGCCACTCAGATTCCCACAGACATTCGCGACGACGGTACCACATTGCGGGTCATAACCGGCGCCACCAGCAACCAGACAGTCGGACCTGTACGAGGTGTGGCGACCGACCCGATCTACCTGGACGTGACCCTGCCCGCCGAAAGCACCCTGACTGAACCAATGCCTGAAAGTCATACCATTTTTTTATTTGTGATCGATGGCGAGCTCAAACTGCGAGATGATGAGAATATGCCGGTATGTTTGAGCGCCAAGCAGCTTGGCACATTGAGTGACGGCACTGCGGTCTGTGTTAGAGCAGGCGATACCCGCTATGGCCCATTCGTCATGAACACCCCGCATGAAATTGAACAGGCTATCACGGACTACAACGCTGGAAGGTTCTAGACCTACCCATCGATAGCCAGAACGATATTCCACTAGACTCGAGCACCCGTGAATCGTCGCCTTCTCCCTAATCCGACCTCCTAATGCCGCCAACACGCCCGTACCGCCCAGTTGCCCAACGGTGGGCCATACCGATGATCGCTGGCAGCTGTGTGCTGATATCTGTCAACGGCCTCGTAATCAGAAGCTTTGACTCCGCCAGTGACTGGCAGATCATCTTTTACCGACAGGCTTTCTTTATTGCTGGGCTGCTGCTGGTCCTGATACTCCAATACCGTTCGAGACTACCAGGGATGTTCCGCCAGGTTGGGTGGGCTGGGATTGGCGGCGCCATATCTCTCGGACTTGCGAATCCAACCTTTATCATAGCGCTCAGCCATACGACCGTCGCCAGTGCCTTATTTACGATTAGTGCATCGCCACTGATCACCGCCGTCTTGGCACGAATATTTCTTAAGGAACACATCTCGCGCCCAACGATGGTTGCCATTGTCGTCGCGATGATTGGAATCAGTATCATGGTAAGTGACGGAATTCTGTCTGGCTCGATCTTCGGCAACCTGCTGGCTCTACTGTGCGCGTTCTTTTTTTCGACCTTTGTGATCTTCTTGCGTGTCGGCAAAGACAGAAACATGCTTCCAGCCAGTGTCATGGGTGCGATCATCGGCGGGTTAATCGGGCTGGTTGGGTGTGAATTCGACTTTAAGGTATCGCTGCATGATCTCTTGCTCTTGTTTTTGTGGGGTGCGGTCATCGTGACAATAGTCCATTATTTTTTCACTCTCGGCTCTCGTTACATCACAGGCGCCGAAATTATGCTGATCACCTTGATCGAATTTACTCTGGGACCGATCTGGGTATGGCTGGTGTTTTCAGAACAACCCACGCGAATTGCTTTAATCGGAGGATTGATCGTGCTCAGTGCAGTCGCAGCACGTGCTCTACTCATGATGTATCAGGAACGAAGCACCCGTCACCTCAGCACCACTCGTCTTCCTTAGATATCTGCGACGTGCCCTTATATCTCCATTGCAACATTCCAAAGGCAGCAGCGCAGATACCAGCTAGATCTGTGTTCCCGGTATCTGCTTAGGGAAGTCCGCCGAACGGATAGGCATCGCGAAACTCCACCGGCAGCACATTGAATCCCAAGGCATCGAGCTGCTCAATCTGGTTCACTTCACTGGCCTCAACAATTACAGTGCCGTGATCGAGTATCAGGACATTCATGGACAACCACACACTGGAGTAACACAACGGAGGGGGAGCTTCGTGCGCCGGCTGTGCGGCATCGACAATCTCCCAGCCGTTGATTTCGAAAATCTTTCGCTGTTCTTCCGGCAGCTTCCTGTTGGGATTATTCATCACCAAACCCGGCCGTAACGGTACGAAGGTCGCGTCTATATGGATCGGGTAGGGGTCGCCAGGAAAATTCACTGCGTGAACCCGGTGTGCCGGATAATGCCGCTGCAACCACTGCATACCTCGCCGGTTGGTCGTCAGTCCGTGCTGGCAGAACAGGTCTTTGCCCATTCTCAGCACATCGGCGGCATCAAACAGCGGCTCATGTTCCGTGGTCACGAAATCAAGTTCTGCGGTGCGTTCGAGCCGTTCTTCGATGGTAATTTCATCAAAGTACCCTGCTTTGTATGCTGCATCACTCAATCGGGGTCTTGGCGCCTGCTCCCAGCGAAATTCCGGGTCTTCGTCGAAATACTTCTGCATCAGGCTGTGGTAGGCCAGATATTCCCAGAATCGGCAGCGAAATGACATCGGTGCCGAAAGAATTTCCTTCCCAACTGTCAGCAACACATCGCGCGGCGGCATGCACCCAAAGGAGGATCCTGTTGAAAAATCCGGCGTCATCACAGCCTGGTTCCACTGAAGCGGTTCCGGACGATCGACCCGCACACCTCGGGATTCCAGCAAACCAGCGAGAGTATCCAGCTGGTAATTCGCACGTTCCACGGTCTCCAGAGGCCGCGGTCCCCACATCCCCCGCATGTCACTGTCTGCAGGAATTTTCGCTTCCGTTGCCGGTTCGGTCGGAGGGATACAGGTAAAATCTGCACGCCCCACGATAACGTGTTTTAATGGATCGAAATCATTCCACGAACTGACAACTGTGTTTCCCATCTGCTGATCTCCCGCGCAGTTACCGACTGACCCGGTGATTTAAAACCCCAAGACTTCCAATCTACACCAACTCGATAACGAATTGTTCTGCTTCATCAGATTGATGGTTAATCATTCGAAAACCAGTACCTGCGCCTTGCAGCATGCCATCAAGTCGTATACCGTGCTGTCCACCTGAGGAGAACTTACCGGTGTATGACCCCTTTCCCGCTGCAAAACTACTTTATGATGCACGTGTACCTGGGCAAAGCCTGACAGGCCTGCCGGACACTGTCATGCCGGCCAATCTCGACCAGGCTTATGCTGTTCAATTCGCGCTGTGCGAGCTATTGATTCCGAACCAGGGTCCGATCCTGGGCTATAAAGTCGGCTGCACCAATGCTAATGCGCGTACCCTGCTGGGCATCGATGGTTGTTTCTCAGGACGTTGTTTTGAAAATAACATCAAACACACGCCAACAATAATCAGCCGCAGTGACTATCACATGGTCGGGATTGAACCGGAAATAGCGGTACGGGTCGGCCAGGACCTGGTACCGGCAGGCCCCTGGACTGCCAGACGCGTCGCCGACCTGACTACAGAAGTGATGCCCTCGATAGAACTTGTTGAAAGCCGCTTCTCTACCTGGCCTGACATGGGGGCGTTTTCGGCCGTGGCTGATAACGGCGTACACCGCGAATTGATTCTTGGTGATCCGGTTTCTGACTGGTCACTGGAAAGTGTCAACAATACTGCGGTTACCCTTTCGGTCAACGATCAACCTGTCGAGCAGGGGGATGCCATGAATGTTGACGACGGCCCTTTTGGTGTCCTGGCCTGGCTGGCCAATCACCTGAATGCGCAAGGTGCCTTTCTGCGTGCGGGTGACATCGTTACCACGGGCGTTCTGACGAATATCTACAACGCAGCGTCAGGTCAACTACTGGTCGCGAACTACGGATCTTTCGGTTCCCTCGAGATAGAGGTCACATAACTCATGAGCGATGACCTAATCAAATCCAGCGCCCGGGAAATTCGGGCACAGCTCAAAAACAAAGCGGTCAGTAACGCTGAACTGCTCGATGTGCTGGAAACGCGTATTGATAAAATCGATCCCATTGTCAACGCCCTGCCGACACTATGCTTCGACCGTGCTCGCCAGGCGATTGCCACTCGGAACCATCAAGACACTGCACTGCTCGGTATGCCCATCGCGATCAAAGATTTGCTGCCTGTCGCTGGCGTTCGCACCACTTGGGGATCGATGCTCCATGAACACCACATACCCGAAAAATCCGATCTGCTGGTAGAACGCCTTGAATCTTCGGGAGCTGTGGTCTATGCCAAGTCAAACACCCCCGAATTCGGTGCCGGTGCCAATACGTTTAACGACGTATTCGGCGTCACCCGAAACCCGTGGAACACAGCGCTGTCGTGTGCCGGCTCGTCCGGAGGATCGGCAGTGGCGCTCGCGACAGGCATGGCGTGGATTGCCAGTGGTTCAGATCTGGGCGGGTCACTGCGAAACCCTGCCAGCTTCTGTGGAATCGTGGGATTTAGGCCCAGCATTGGCCGGATCCCGACCAACCCGGGCGACATGGCGTTTTATCGGCTCAGCGTAGAAGGACCCATGGCCCGGACTGTCGGCGACGTTGCCATGCTACTCGATGTGATGGCTGGACGTGATCCTCGAGACCCGCTGTCAGTCACCCGACCCGAACAGAGCTTTGAGGCCATGGCTGAAGCCCGAACTGCGCCTAAACGGGTCGCCTTTTCGCCTGATCTGGGCGTCACACCGGTGGACCCGGAGATCGCCAGTATTTGCCGGCACGCTGCCCAACGATTCGAGGACATGGGCGCGACTGTCGAAGAAAACCACCCCGACTTTTCCGGCCTGCAGCACGTATTCCACACTTTTCGAGCGCTCGGGATGGCTGTCCGCCACGGCAATCAGCTGGATCAACTGCGTTCAGTGCTCAAACCTGAAATCGTATGGAACGTAGAGAAGGGTCTTTCACTCACCGCCGAGGAGATCGCCCGGGCAATGACTACCAGGGCTGCGATCTACGCCAGGGCGCAGACTTTCTTCCGAAACTACGATCTACTCATTTCACCGGCCACGATTGTTCCACCCTATCCAGTTGAACAGCGCTTCGTCGAACACCTGGGTGAACACGAGTTTTCGAACTACATTGAGTGGTGCTCAATCGCCTATGCCATCACAATCATCGGTGCACCAGCTGTGTCGGTCCCTTGCGGATTTACCTCAACCGGCTTACCGGTCGGCCTGCAGATCGCCGCAGCACCGCTTAATGAGGGCCCGTTGCTGTCGGCGGCACTGCTTTTCGAAGAGTCAGCTGATCTGACTTCCGGCGTACCGATCGATCCTGTCGTAACTCATCAGACCTGATCAGTTTCAGGACTCTGCCCCTCTGGGTAACCATCGGTCAGCCCGATAACCCCCTTCTATGCCACCAGCCGACAGGACTACCTGCCAAAGCTGATTATCCCGGGCCCTGAAGCTACCCGCACAGGTCAGCAAGTAATAGTCGAACATCCGCTTGAACCGGTCACTGTAACGGTTTTTGAGTTCCGGCCATGCACCATTGAAATTTCGGTACCAGGCCATCAGCGTCGGATCGTAATCTGCGCCAATGTTGTGCCAGTCTTCAATTGTAAACAGACCGTTGCAGTTGTCGACAATACCCCGCGACAAGGGCAGCACCCCGTTTGGGAAAATATACTTCTCTATCCAACGGTCAGAGGAATAGTGATTGTCGCCGGACCCGATCGTATGCAATAGGAAAATCCCACCTTCCGCCAACAGTGTGCGCAACACCTTGAAATAGGTTCGATAGTTCTTTTGTCCCACATGCTCGAACATCCCAACCGACACTATCCGATCATAGCGACCGCTCAATGACCGGTAGTCAGTCAGTTCAATGGTCACCGGCAAATCTCGACAACGTGTCTGTGCCAGCTCCGCCTGCTCCTTGGATACGGTAACGCCCATGACTTCGACACCGTAACGTTCAGCCATCCAGCGTGATAGCCCACCCCATCCGCAACCAACATCAAGCACCTGCATGCCCGGTTCGAGCTGGAGCTTACGACAGATCATCTCCATTTTATGCTCCTGGGCTTCATTTAGATTCTGCGCGGTCGCCCAGTAACCGCAGCTGTAGTTCATGTGGGTATCAAGCATGGCCTCGAAAACATCGTTGCCGATATCGTAGTGTTTTTCCCCCACAATAAATGCCCGACGCACACTCTGCAGGTTGAACAACCTGCAAGAGAAGAAAAAAAGAAGAAACCGCCAGTTGTTGCGAATTGATTGATGAAGTCCTGACCGCAGGCCGCGACTAACCAGTTCGTCCAGTTGTTCACAATCCCACCAGCCGTCCATGTAAGCCTCACCCAGACCCAGAGTACCGTCCCGCAGAACCCTCCGGAACAAGCGCTCGTCCCTGACCTTGATATCCCAGCTATTGGACCCATTAAGCGTGATATTGACCGGCGCCAAGAGCTGTTCAAAATGGCGGAAGCCATTTGGGTCGGTTTTATTGATCAACTGGTTTGACATAAATCGAGATGAGTCGATTCGTTCGGTACCGACATCCACTTCCATAGATTTTTCATGGGTTAGTTCCGAAACGTAGACAGATGAAGGTTAGCGCTGTGCTGGAGTGTAAAGATTAACCGTTATTTACTGAACCTCCAACTGCCAGTCAGCGCTAGAATACGTGCGACCCCAATTTAGGGCAGCCTATATTCCAACCAGGAGAAATCACCCATGAGTATCCGGAGAATTGAGACCGGCGAACGAATGAGTCAGACCGTGGTACACGGCAACACAGTCTACACCGCAGGCCAGGTTGCACGATCTGCAGCAGGCGCTTCGGTCACTGACCAGACCCGCGCGATCCTGGACCAGCTCGATGCGCTGTTAACCGAAGCGGGAACAGATAAGTCAAAACTGATTTCAGCCACCATCTGGATCAGTGACATGTCGACCTTCAACGAGATGAATGCGGTCTGGGATGCTTGGGTCAGTCCCGGCAATACACCGGCGCGTGCCTGTGTTGAAGCCAAACTGGCGTCACCGGATTTTACGGTTGAAATAGCAGTGATAGCAGCCGCGGACTGAATTACCTATCAGGGTAGGAACAGCGACTGAGCGATATATCTTGAACGAGCGTGCCAATATCCTTTCGATGCCCTGCGTGCTTGATGAAGGCATCGCCAGCCGAGCACGTATAGGGCTTGTTGTTCTGGCGTCTGACCATACAGTGGAATATGAATTCCGTCAGGTCGTCACCATGCCCGGCATCGCTATCTACCAGACACGTATCCCCAACTCTCCGGAGATTACGACAGACTCTCTGCGTGCTATGGAGAATGGTATCGCTGATCAGGCGGCAGTCATTCTCCCCGGTGTCGAGCTTGATGTACTGGCCTATGGCTGTACATCCGCATCGATAGTACTCGGCGAAGATCGTGTTTTTGAACTGATCAAGAAAGGACGGCCAGAGGCACAGCCGACAACCCCAGTTACCGCGGCCTTTGCTGCTTTCCGTGCTTTTCAAAGCCGCCGTATCGGCGTAGTTACCCCGTACAGTGAGGATATCAACCGAACCGTCCGACAATACTTTATTGATAACGGTCTTCAAATCCCGGTGTTCGGTTCGTTCAACCAGACTGATGACAATCGAGCAGCTCGCATCAGTACTGACAGCATTCGAGATGCCATCATGAGCGTCGGCAGCCACACCGAGGTCGAGACGGTTTTTCTCTCCTGCACAAGTCTAAGGCTCACTGACAGCATAGACGATATCGAGTCTCAACTCGGCAAGCCGGTGACCTCGTCTAACCATGCGCTGATCTGGCACGCCTTGAGACTCGCGGGAGTAAGTGAAACGATCGACGGATATGGCTCCTTGTACCAATTACCCGCGCACGGCACCTGACTCAGTATCAATCGACAAATGGGTCAGCGCATCGTCTTTATAGAACATGAATCCGAACCTCGGGATGACAGGGCCTCTCGATATCTTGCCGATCAGGGGTTTGCAATCGCCTGGTTCCAACCGTTCAAAGGGGAGCTTTTGCCGGATATAGATCCAGAAATTGCTGGCGTGGTTGTTACGGGTGGCGGTGCCCAAATTGATCAGATCGAACAATCACCTTATCTGTACAGCGAGTCCCAATGGCTAGAACAGTGTCTCAAAGCTAATGTACCGGTACTTGGGTTGTGCCTGGGTGGTCAACTCCTGGCCCATGTCCTGGGTGCGCGGGTCGGACCGCGAGAGGACGGTCTGCAGGAATTCGGTTACTACACCATCCAGCCCAACGATCCGGAAAAGCCATTCGTGCCACAAGACTTTAACGTCTTACAAAACCATAGCCGGGGGTTCGAAGTCCCCGATGGGGCAACGTTACTTGCCCGTGGAGAACTTTTTCCGAATCAGGCGTTCTGTTACGGTGATAATGCCTGTGGACTGCAGTTCCATCCCGAGGTGACTTCCACCATACTTCTTAAGCGCTGGCATGAAGCAGAATGGGCTCCCTGGGATCAACCCGGCACGCAGAGTAGGACGGCACAACAAAAGCTGGCGCCACGATACGATCCGTTGATCGGTAGCTGGTTTACCACTCTTCTAGATCGACTATTCCCAAAAGCACTAGTAAACCCCTAAGGTTATCTGATGACGCAAAAAAGGATTCTCGCTAAAACACTTGGGGCTGAAATAGCCAAGCACCACTTTAATCTGAAAGCCATCCCAAGACAGTCCAGACCTGAGATTGTGGACTCAGCACTGGACATCCAAACCTGCTCCAGGGCCAGAGCATCGATTACATCATGGCCCACCTATGCGTCCACACCATTACACAACCTCCCTGCCCTTGCAGATGAGATTGGCATCGCACAACTATTCTACAAGGATGAAGCAACACGGCTTGGATTGGGTAGTTTTAAGGCGTTGGGCGGTGCTTACGCAGTATTGCACTCTGTAGCCCAAGAAATTTCTGTGCGGGGCAGTACAGCGACTGATATTGAAGCTTTGATGGCAGGTCAACTCAGTCAAGCCGCTGGCGAGATCACTGTCGTCACCGCAACCGACGGCAACCACGGACGATCGGTTGCCTGGGGCGCTAGGAACGTTGGCTGCAGGTGCATCATTTATATGCATGCCGAAGTGAGTTCTGGTCGCCAGAGTGCCGTTGAATCATTCGGGGCCGAGGTTATACGCGTAGCAGGGGACTATGGCGACTCTGTACGCCAAGCAGCACGAGATGCTGCTGCAAATAACTGGCTGCTGGTCTCTGACACAGCCTGGCCTGGCTATACTGATATCCCACGGGCTGTCATGGCCGGCTATACCGTGATGAGTACTGAAGCAATGAACCAGCTGCCAGCGGCGAGCACCCCGACCCATGTATTCATTCAGGGCGGGTGCGGTGGATTGGCCGGGGCTGTCTGCGCCGACCTGTGGCACCGATATGACGCTCAGCGACCACGATTTATAGTGGTCGAGCCTGTACCGGCAGACTGTCTGTTTCAGAGCGCCGTAGCTGGACAGCTGGTGAATATTTCAGTTACTCGGGAAAGCGTCATGGCTGGTCTGTCCTGTGGGGAAGTGTCGCTACTGGGTTGGGACATACTCGAATCGGGTGCTGACCATTTTCTGACGATCGAAGATGATGCCGTAGGTCCACTGATGAAACAACTTGCGCAAGGTAGGGGTGATGACCCAAGAATTGTGGCCGGCGAAGCTGCTGTTGCAGGACTTGCTGGCTGCATCGCAGCCCGTGCCGATGCAGACCTGTGCCAGAAACTTGCTCTGAATGAACAGAGCACCGTGCTGGTATTTGGGACAGAAGGTGCGACCGACCCTATTGTCT
>LUSG01000178.1 GCA_001629395.1 Gammaproteobacteria bacterium REDSEA-S15_B12
ATAATAAGGGTCAGCAATGTAACCAGCAGGCTAATCCACAGTGTCCGAATAAAGAGCGTGACATAGATCTGCTTTTCTTCAGGTTTTTCGACTACCTTACCCAAATCATCGTAATCCCGATCCATGGCATTCAAGAAATAGCGTGCAGTGTAGCGAGGGCTCACTTTCTTGATTACCGCCCAGGTGTGCACCTTCCCCCAGCGTTTGTCTGATTTGATCATGGCCTCCCGGTAGGGCCCTGATTTGATCTTTTTAAACTTGCGCTTCGTTTTCAGTATGAGGCTTCGGCCGCCCGACAAACTGTAGTTGACGTGTGTTGCAATTTTTCCCAGGTGGCCAGCTTTCTTTGCTGCCACAAGATCATGGAACGCTATCTCAAACACTTCTTCCGAAGGCAGTTCAGTCCCATCCCACTGCTGCACAGCGGCCGCCAAGTTTGGAACCAGCGTGACCATCCGGGGATTATCTACACTGCGAAACAGCATACTCAAGATCGGGATGGCAAACGTAACAATGATAAACAGGAGTAACGGCAGAACCATACCAAGCGCGATGTACTTTTTCCGACGCTCCGCCCGTGCCAACTGCTCCTTAAGCGGTACGCCATCAATCAGGATTGGTTGAGTAGCTTTTGCCATGGACTAAAGGGTGCGGGTTTCGATTAAATGCTGTGTGATTAACCGTACGACACTAAGCTGGCGCATCCAATGCTCGACAATCTTCCGAGTGCCATCCGACAGTAACAGCTTCACCTTCAGTCAGATGGCTGTGCCGGGCTGCATTTGGAACCTTCACAATAAATTGATCCTGGCCACACAACTCGAGGCGAGCACGAATGTGGTCACCCAAATAAATCAGCTCTTTCACTTTGCCCTGCACCAAATTATCACAGCTCCCCGCCTCAGGATTTATGCTCACCCGCTCCGGTCGCAGAGACAGCGTTGTACGCGTACCAGGTCCAGCGATATTTATTGCCAATGCCTGCAGGGACTCACCAGTGTCGACCTCAGCAACGCAGTGACCGTTGCTGGCTTCTTTTACTGTGCCTACGAACGTATTGTTCTCACCGATAAACTGGGCAACGAAAGCATTTTCAGGCTGTTCATATAAGACATCAGGTGCCGCAACCTGCTGAACCACGCCATCGTCGAAAACACACACACGATTGGACATGGTCAAAGCTTCTGACTGATCATGTGTCACATAGACCACCGTTATACCCAGGTTCTCGTGGATATGTTTGATCTCGTACTGCATTTGCTCACGCAGTTGCTTATCGAGTGCCCCGAGTGGCTCATCCATCAACACCAGCTTGGGCTCGAAAACAAGTGCGCGCGCCACGGCGACCCGCTGCTGCTGGCCACCCGAAAGCTGTCCCGGGCGTCGACCACTAAAACCTTCCAACTGAACCATACCTAGTGCTTTGTTCACCCGATCTTCGATCTCAGACTTAGGTGTCTTTCTCACTTCCAGCGGATACGCCAGGTTCTCTCGGACTGTCATGTGTGGAAACAACGCGTAGTTCTGAAAGACGATCCCGATATCTCGCTTCCACGGCGGCACATCGTTAATTGCAGTACCGTCTAACATGATCTCACCGCTGGTGGCGGTCTCAAACCCAGCCAACATCATCAAGCAGGTGGTCTTGCCGGAGCCAGATGGGCCCAGCATGGTCATAAACTCACCTCGTTGAACACCCAGATTGAGGTCTTTGACCACCAGGTTTTCACCGTCGTAACTTTTCTGGACTTCGTTAAAGCTTACGTAAGCGTCTTTTTGGCTCTCGTCCATGGTCTTCAGCAGTTCCTTAATTTTGTGGCTGCGGTTCTCGACACTCCAGTCGATCTGTCTAATTCACCGAGCCGCTAATTCTATAATCAACAGAGTAATTCTATTGGGTAACAGATCCACCTGTGAACATTATGTATCCAACAACAGTCGGGTTTTCCCATATTGCACCCCATTTTTCAAGCACCAATCATGTCTATTGACTCTACTGAGGTGAAAAATGGCGTACTGTGCAAAGATTACATCAAGCTAAGTCGTGTCGAATTGTACCTGGCGGCCGAGTTATAAAGCGCTCGTGACGCCGTCGTAACAGCTCAACACAGAACAAAACGACGACTGACAACAGCACCATAATCGTCGCGACGGCGAGTATGGTCAGCGTAATTTCCTGTCGTATGCCAGACCAAATCAACCGCGGCAGTGTAATCTGATCCTCACCGCCCAGAAATATCACCACGACGACCTCATCGAATGAGGTCACGAATGCAAATAATGCACCGGTAATAATTCCAGGAAATGTCAATGGAAATATCACCTTTCTGAATGTCCTCAGCGGTCGGGCCCCAAGACTGTACGACGCCCGCACATACTGCTGATCAAATCCCATTAAGGTCGCTGTAACTGTAATTACGACAAATGGTGTGCCCAGGGCCGCGTGGGCCAAAATCAGACCCAGATGGGTATAAGCCAGGTGATACTTGGAGTAATAAACAAAGATACCGGCGGCCGTAATGATGATCGGTACGATCATCGGTGATATCAGCACCGCCATGATCAACCGCCTGAACGGCATCTGAGATCGGCTCAGACCAACAGCCGCCAGTGTGCCCAGTGACGTTGCAATCAATGTAGAACATATCGCTATAAAAAAACTATTGCCCGCTGCCGATGCCCACTCTGAACCATACGACTCCGGTCGGGAAGAACGTATTGCTTCATAGGTCCCAAAAATTTCTCTATACCATTTCAAAGAGAACGCATCGGGGTCAAGACGCAACATGCCCTCACTGAAGGTAAAGTAGGAGTCCGCGTTAAAAGACAACGGGATAATCACAAAGAGAGGTCCAATCAGCAACAGAAATACCAAGGCACAGATCAGTAGAAACACGTAGTGCCAGATTCGACCCAACAGCCCGGTATAAGAAGGCAATCTGCTCACAACCTTCCCGACATCAGATGTCGTGTCAATGATTGCGGAAAATAAAGAATGGTATTAGCGAGGTACATGAGTGTCCGTTGTCGACAGCCACACTCTATACTACACCGCGTTCTCGAAGCGCCCTAATCACCCCAGGGCTACGTGCAAGCTGACGCCTATCGAACCACACTTGATACAACTGCTGCAGACTGCGTCCGAGTGTTAACTTTCCAGCGGTCAACATGTTTATATGTAGTTCCGTACTGGAGAGTCGTATTGTAACGTTTGCACCCGTTCAAGCAGCAAATATCGGATTGGTATCGCCCCGAATTCAAGCACCGACAACTGACAATCAGAACCATTACCGATCGTACATCAAGATTACTTGATGATAGAATCCCCGCCCTTTCCCACCAGTCGCTTCTGAAATGGAGTCCACCGGCCGCCATGAACAGCGTCAAACATCTGATTGACTGGAAATTTTGGCGTGATGAAGATATCCGTCATGTGCTTGAACTGGCAAGAACAGTCAAGCACAACAGGAAGGATTATCAGAATCATATGCAGGGTCACACCCTGGTTATGTTGTTTCAGAAAACTTCGACCCGTACTCGCGTATCGTTCGAAGCCGGCATGACCGAACTCGGTGGACACGCCATTAATCTCGACTGGCGAGCCAGCAATTTCGCACTAAGCAAGGTGCGGTTTGAAACGAGGTACCTCAGTCGAAACGCAGCCATGATCATGGCCCGGCTCAAGGACAATGCAGATATTGTAGAAATGGAGGACGCAGCTTCAGTACCTGTCATCAATGGCTGCTGTAACCTGTACCACCCCTGTCAGGCACTCGCCGATGCACTGACTATCGCCGAGGATCGGGGTGGCAATCCGGATGGCGCACGGCTGACTTACATCGGTGTTTACAATAATGTGGTCAACTCTCTGGTCTCAATCAGCAGTACCCTGGGAATCCATTTGACCTTGGTCTGTCCAGTCCGCGATCTAGACACAGTGGACGAAGAATCCCGGCAGCGGCTTCAGGATGCCGGTCTCCTGAACGAAACGCTGGAGGTTGCCGACGCGGTATCACAAGCCGATTACGTATACACCGACACCTGGCTGGACATGGAATATTTCAATGACCCATCGTACCAGACGGAAAAGGATCGGCGAAGTGAGCTGATGCTGCCCTACCAGATCAATTCGACCCTGATGGCCGGGAGTCGCGCCAAGATCATGCACGACATGCCCATTCACCCGGGTTATGAAATCGCAGAGGATATGGTTGAAAGTAGCCAGTCGATTATCTATGCCCAGGCAGAAAACCGACTCGATGCCCAAAAAGCGATCATGCTGCACTTGCTGCTCGGGCTGTAACCGCCAGATGGCCGATCTCCCGTACTGTCAATCGTATAGGGGGGCTTCAATCTTGGCCTTACGCTCTCGCCAGACAATGAGCAGCCCCCCGCCGATAATGAGGAAGACCCCGGGGATCAGGCGATGGAAAGGCGCTTCATCGAAAAACATCCACCCGAGCAAAAACGCAAACGGAATACTGAAATATTCAAATGGCGCAAGATTGCTCGGCGCTGTCAGGCGGTAGGCACTCACCAGGCAGAACACAGCTGAGCCACCGGCAACACCCATCGCCAGTAACCACAACCAGTCCTGGTAGGTTGTGACCTCGACATAACCTCCGGTAAATACCACCAGCATAACCGCACCGGTCAGAGCGCCAGCCAGAGCGTACAGATTAATCAGCGCAGTTGGCACACTTTTATCAAACAGTTGTGCAGTAACACTGGAAGCGGCATAACCCAGCGCTGCGCAGGCCGGCAGCAGTGCATACACATTAAAACTATCTGTATCCGGACGCATCACCAGCACAATACCGACAAAACCCACCCCCACTGCTGACCATCGCCAAATGCCGACTCGATGACCCAGAATCGGGACCGATAACAACGTCACAAACAAGGCACCGGAAAATGCGATAGTTGACGCGGTGGCGAATTCCATATGGATGAGCGATAGATAAAAGCAGAACTGTGCGATGGCCACAAAGCCCCCGCGAGCGATCGCGAGCTTCCATTGCACAAGCCGCACTGGTCGGCCCGCTTCACGCCAGCTGGACGAATAGAACAGCACCAGAACGCTGGGGATAAGGCCAAATACATTTCTCAGCATTGACAACTGCTGGGCGGGGTATCGTGTGCCGAGATGCTTGATGATGGCACCCATCACATCAAACAGGAAAATTGCAAGTAGAATGATGGCGATTGCGTTAAAAAGTGGCGACTTCTGCGTAAGGGTACTCATAATCCGACCCCTAGAGCCCGAATTTCAACCTCACAGTTTTTGCGATCTATGCCCACAACCCTGTTGAAACCCACCTCGCACTTACCTAGGATGGCGTGAACAATACCGCAAACCCACTCTCGCAACGAGAAAATTCATGTCTCATTCGCCTTTGCTATACCAGCGCGACGGCCGACTGGTACGAATCACACTTAATCGACCAGAAGTACTCAACGCGATCAATTCCGCTATGCCGGAAGAACTTGCTGACGCGGTAGAACGAGCAAACGCTGAACCGGAGGTGCGTGCCATCGTTCTCTCAGGTGCGGGGCGCTCTTTCTGTGCGGGTTACGACCTTGATGCCTATGCCCAAACTCCCGGAACTAATCCAGGCATCCAGGAGATGCCCTGGGATCCGCTGAAAGATTTTTCATTCATGAAACGAAACACGGATCAGTTCATGAGCTTGTGGCGATCTCCCCTGCCAGTGGTCGCAAAAATACAAGGGCACGCGCTGGCTGGCGGCAGCGATATGGCCCTGTGCGCCGACCTGCTTGTCATTGGAGAAAGTGCCCAGCTGGGTTATCCGCCTGCTCGCGTCTGGGGCTGCCCCACTACCGCGATGTGGGTTTATCGAATCGGTGCCGAACGGGCCAAAAGGTTGCTCTTAACTGGCGATACCATTGATGGCAGAACAGCCGAGAGCTGGGGACTGGGTCAGTGCGTCCCCGATTCAACACTCGACGACACGATTGAGGACCTTGCCCAGCGAATTGCTACCATTCCGCGAAACCAGCTGATCATGCAGAAACTGATGGTCAACCAGACATTGGAAAACATGGGAATCGCTTCGAGCCAAACACTGGCAACCCTGCTCGATGGCATCGCCCGGCATTCTCCTGAAGGGGTTAACTTCAAACAACGCGCTGAAACCCTCGGTTGGAAGCGAGCGGTGCGTGACCGAGACGAAGGAACATTTGACTGGACCCGAAATCAGCCCTTTAAAAAAGAACCCGGCGAGAACAATTCCTGAATAAACCGTTTCATTGCGGTACACCCACGGCTGCGATCCGCTCCAGCCCCCGAAGATGATCAGCCAGAATAGGTGCAATACGCTGACGCGAGGCAGTCCGTCGAACACATTCGTCGATCGCAGGAAACTCACCACGCGCAAAATTCTTTGAATAAGTACTGGTCACTAGAAGATAAATGTCAGGCAGACTGAACCGCGCTCCCAGATGATATGGTCCGGCCTGTGCCAGATGGTCTTCAACCAGAGCCCAACGCTGGCTAAGCAGGTCGCCGGCTTTCTTCCGAATTGCCTCAGTATCTCCTGGGCGCAGGGTATATCGATGGGCATAGAAACTACGCTTTACCGGCTCCTGCACCTCGGTAGCGTGATAGCCCAGCCAGTCCAGCATCACCCCGCGCTGAGGGTCAATGGGACCGGGTGCAAGATGTTCCGCACCA
>LUSG01000179.1:0-2098 GCA_001629395.1 Gammaproteobacteria bacterium REDSEA-S15_B12
CACAAAACCATGGTGAGCACCATCGATCCACTCGCAATGGGCATTGGTCCCCGCCGCTTCAAACGCACTGACAAGCCTGTCGTAATGCGCCCGATCCACATAGGCATCGTGTTCGGCTGCCATAACCAGGATCTCACCCTTCATCTCCACTGCCCGGGTGTGCGGAGAATCCTCGGCATCGACGGCGAGGCGCACCCCGTGGATTGAAGCAGCCGACTTCACCACCTCGGGAAATTCTGCAGCGATCCATAACGCAAACGGCCCACTCATACAATATCCGGTAACACCGACCCGGCTGGTATCCGCAACGGCATCAGCTTCAGCATGGGCCAGCATTGCAGCGGCGTCCTGGGCTACGAGGCGGTTATCCAGATTGGCCATCAACGAAAACATGTGTTCGGCACTGGCCGGGTCTTCCCGATGCACCGTGAACGAACGAGCATCGCGGTAGTAAAGATTGGAAAGCACGACATAGTAGCCTGTTGCACTGATGCGCCGGGCCATATCGTGCAATTCTTCACGCTTTCCAGGCGCATCAATCAAAAACAATACCACCGGATGTGGCCCACCGGACTCCGGGTGCGTGATGAAGGTGGCCATCTGGCCGTCATCAGTTGAAATATCAATGTTGTGTTCAATCATCCGTAGATCATACTCCTCGTCTAGTTAGGTCGTCTCAGGAACAATTCCTTTACATATCCAAGCTGAGGCGAGAAAGGACCGGAACCCGTCTGGCTTGCCACTTAGAAACACATGCCGGACCTGCTCTTGCAGGGTTGCCCTGTGTTCAGGCGCAAGGCCCATCACCATGGAACCAGGAGTGCCATCGCCACTCAGAAACGAAGACCAGTAATCATCAAAATTTTCGTATTCAAACCGCATGCTGATCGAGTCCTCCTCGATCTGCTCCAGACCTGCTCTTTCCCACATCGATGTTAGCTCACCCCCGGTAGTCATAGGCCGAAGCAGTGTGCGATCCCGATCGAATCCGAGCGCTGATGCCGTGTCGTAGAGCATCCTCAAATGGGTCATTCCACCATAAGAATCCCACACGCAGGCCGCAATCAGCCCACCGGGCTCGACCACGCGACACATTTCCTGAACAGCCGGAAACGGATCCGGCATGAACTGGAGAACCAACTGGGAAACCGCCCGGTCGAAAGTGTTGTCCTCAAACGGAAGTGCGGATCCATCGGCAACTTCAAACCGAATTCGTGCATCATCAGTACGGGAGCGGGCAAACTCGATGTAGACCTCACTGACGTCTATACCCATTATGGACTTATGATCACCGCGCTGCGCCAGTGCGAACGCCATACTACCCGTACCACAGCCCAGATCCAGTATGGTTTGCCCGGATTCTTGGCCGATATAGTTTAAAAATGAAGTCGCCAGCCGACTACTGAAACGACCCATGATCTGCTGGTAGCCCTGCGCATTAACCGCTTTAAAGGTACTGACCATAGTTGCTGTGCCGTAACTGAAAAATTTCCTCTCAAGACAGCTTGACTGATGCTCTTTCCGACATTTTGTTCAGCGTCGGTATAAATGGTGTTCTATAGCCCTACGATCAGAACACTAAGCCGAAAGAATCCGCGTACCCCGGGTCATCAGAAAGTCCTGATGCAGCACGTTGTCCACAAAATAATCCGATACCAGTGCTTCCATATCCAGGCGTAACTGCGCCAGTTTATCGGGATCGTCACTGAGGACACTGACCAGTTTCGTCAACGGGCCGGCATTTTGTTCATAAAATATCCTGGCGTGGGCCGGACTCAGCACCGGGAACTGCAAACAGGCCATGTCGAAGGTCAGATTCTCGATCAGGCCGTCCAGCCGATCAGAAACAATGGCAACATCACCCCACTGCCAAGGTGGTGAGACCCCGGGTGGGGGCGGAGGCCCATAGATACCCAACAGCTTGAACATACGCCCCAACATCAGTTCCGGCGGCCAAGTTGAAAACGCCAGGGTCCCGCCGGGTTTCAAGACACGGGTCATCTCTTTCACTGTCACCTCCGGCCGTGGGCCGAACATATGGCCGAACTGGCTTAAAACAACGTCGAATTGGTTGTCCGCATAGGGCAAGGCCTCGACA
>LUSG01000179.1:2167-10716 GCA_001629395.1 Gammaproteobacteria bacterium REDSEA-S15_B12
CCCCCGGCGCGGGCAACTGTCAAAGTCAGAACACCCGTGCCACAACCAACATCCAGCACACGATCACCTTTATTGATGCCGGCAAACCGTACCAGGTGCGGTGCAGCCGATCCGGTGAAACTCTCAAACGGCGCGAACGTAGACCACCCCTCTTTTGCCGCAGCCTTCATTTTTTCAATAGGATTCATAGGTTACTCTCCGCAAACCAGTGACAGGTAAAGATCGACTACTCACCGCCTAGCAGATCCGTGACTTCGCCTCTAATCAGTATACTAAATGCTTGCAGCACAACCGCGGGTTCATTACGATTACTGTCTCAATCGTCAAAGAAATTTGTTCTACGGAACGTTAAATAGTCAACCCAAAATAGGAGGATGTAACTATGGCTGATCCCAAATATTTTATAATTACCGTTGCAAAATGTGATCCGACTTATGTACCGACAGCGATGGAGCAGGTGGGAAGCGTCATCGATGACCTTAAATCCAAGGCCGGAGCACTAGTTGTTCGAGCGGGGATTATCGCGACTGGCGAACAAACGGGCTCACTCGGACTGTTCCAGGCTTATGAAGGATTGGACGGGTTTGAGAAAGCGTTGGATATCTACGCAGCATCCTCGGATTACGCAGCGATGATGGCCAGTGGCAAAGTCAGCGTGGTCATGAGAAACATCGTCAAGATGCATTCAGTGCCCTTTGATCATAACACCAGCGAAACGCCTAAATTTATTGTCTTGACTCGTGCATCGGCACCTGCCTCGTCTGTTGAAACTGTCACTCAACTCGCCCCAATTTTTGCGGATAACAGTGCATTAACTCTGCGGTTCGGAACTATTGTCACTGGAAACAACGCTGGTAACCAATTGCTCGGTGTCACCTACCCATCGATGGATGCGATTGAAAAAACATATGATGCATTGAGAGCTGACGCGAATTACCAAGCCGCATTAGCTGATTTCAACATCAATCTGCGGGCAATTGTACGGGTCCTCATGTAATCGTTGTCTCACAAAACAAATACAGAACGACCAAGTCAACGTAAGCGGTGTAACCCATCGAGGTTGCACCGCTTTTTTGTTGTCAATCGAAACACACCCACGTCGCAGCAATGTACCTGAGTCGCCGATGTACCGCCCCGAACGAAAATCCGCACCGCCGGTAACTGATGGTCAGCTTGCTACCGAAAGACCGGCCACCTGATGACGTGCGATCAGTTCGGCAATCAGACCGCTGGCTTTGGCTTCCACGACAAAGTCGCGCAGGTAGGCCGCGCTCTCGTTTCGACCGGAAGGAGTACCCACAGCCTGCTGCACCGCAGTAAACCGGCCATCGAGTATGCGCGCATTCTCAATCTGCGCGACATCAGTGAGCAAACGCGGCCTCAATCCAGCCAGCACATCCAGTCCTTCACTGACAAAAAGATCGAATGAGCCATCGATCCCTTCGGCCCTGACCAGCTCGGCATGCTGCAGATTTCGACTGAGATAAAGGTCATAGGCACTGCGCGCTGCTATCGCGATCCGCACGCCGGGCTGATCGACCTCCGTAATCGCCTGGATATCTGAATGACCCGACACTAGATAGGTGGCTTCGATTTCAACGTACGGCTCGGTGAATTCGATGTGTTCAGCGCGAGCCGGTTCCACAGCAATCAGTCCAATATCCCATACATCCTCCACGGCAGCATCAGCCAGGGGTCCGGGTCGCTCAAATGGTACGAACGAAACACCCACGCCCAGACTGTCCGCGATCGCAGCCGCGAGGTCCGGCGCCACACCCTGGGGGTCACCATTGTCAGCCCTCGAGCTCACCAGCAGGAAATTGGCCAGATTGATTGCGGCACGCAAGGTGCCGGTCGGCGCGAGTTCTGTGACGACGTTGTTGGACATTTAATGGACTCCTAACCTGTCAGCGTCGACGATTGTAGAGATTTTTTGAGTATTAATCGAGAAGATGTTCAGGCAGATCAGACAACTGTTCACAGCCGACCTGGACCATAGAATGCGCCACATCGAGGCCCGAACGAATTCCACCATCTACAATCAATGGCAGATCAGGACCCACCACCTCACGGATCATCGGCAACATATCTAACGCATGCGGTGCTGCATCAAGCTGGCGGCCCCCATGGTTGGACACCACAATCGCGTCTGCGCCAGAGTCCACACAGAGCCTGGCATCTGCAGTATCAAGAACACCCTTGATGACGAGCCACCCTTTCCAGCGGCTTCGCAGTCGCGCGAGCTTTTCCGGTGTAACGTGCGCATTGATGGCACCTGCCAGAAATTTTATCTGCTCTTCGTTCGAGAGTTCCTTGGGGACGTAGGGCATCATGGTTTCAAACCGTGGAATGCCATCGACCAGTGTCTGCAGGGCCCAACCGGGACGAGCCATGATCTGTAACAGTGTGCTGAGTTCGAACCGCGGGGGAACCGACAGGCCGTTACGGGCATCACGCTCACGTCGGGTAATCGTGGGGATATCCACAGTAACTACCAGTACCTCGTAACCCGATTTTTCAGCCCGTTCTAGAACAGCATCTTCCATATCGGTATCGATCATCGGGTAGAGCTGAAACCAGGTACTGTCACCACCGGCGGCGCGAGCGGTCTCAATATCGGTCGTGGCAAAAGTGCTCAATAAAAACGGTAGGTTGTGGTTTTTTGCGGCCGTTGCCATAAGCTCTGCTGCCCGCGGCCAGATCAATCCACCCAGACCTATAGGTGCAACGCCAAACGGCGCGTCATAACGCTTACCCAGAAGGTTGGTGTGGCAAACCGGATGATCTGCGGAGCACAGATGCTCTGAGCGTAACAGCACCCGGTTAAACCCTTCTCTGTTTCGGAGAACACAGCTCTCAGCTCCAATCCCCCCAAACAGATAGTCTGCTGCAAACCGTGGGATACGGCGCTTTGCACCTTTTTCAAATGCCGCGATACTGGAAAATCGGCGATCCATATTACGGTTTTATCTGGAACCCAAGCGCATTGTTCAGCATCGTTATACCTTATTGGCGAACCCGGTTCAGGCCAGCCTGTAATCCCCCGCACATGACCAGAGGCAGCAAAGTCACCACCGCCATTATCGCCACGGCTGTACCCACACTGTAAAGATCACTGATCACGCCAAATCCGACCGGTCCGGCGACTGACGCCCCATTCGCCATGCTATAAATCAGCGCAAACCCACGCGACTGGCGGGCTTCATCCACGAATTGACTGACTGAGCCGTAGGTGATGGTCGACGACCCCTGTAACACGATACCCACCAGGGGCAGCAAAACAAACGCCGCGACTGGCGGCAACAGGATGACCCCCACAATCCCTGCAGCCGTAAATACCTCGACCAGAAACAAAGAACGAATCACCCCCAGGCGTGCGGACAGATGCCCACAGGCATATTTCCCGATTACTCCCCCCGCGAGCGTTGCCACAACCGCGAAGGCGGCCAGGCCGGCGGGCACATTTTTCTCGATCATCAGGAAGGCAACAAACACCAAAAACCCGTCCTGCACGGCAATATCGACAAACACTATTGCAGCCAACCATTTAAATCCTGAGCGCTCAGTAATACCCCAACTGGCTGTAGTGCTTGGATGCCGGGCCTGAATCGATTCAGCACCTTTGACGCGCAGTCGTCGCAGAACCAGCCACAGTACAGCCGAGGCAAGCAGCGCCAGAATCCCATAACCACTGACAACCGTCTGCCAGGCAATGCCGACACCGAACAGCAGGCTAGCAACGCCGGTAAACAACAACTTGCCGGTATCCCCACTGGCATTATAGGTCCCCAGCGCCACTCGCCGACTGGGACCGTCATATACCCGGCTGATCAGCGCAGAACTTAAGGAGTGTTGAAATGCCGCGCCTGTACCGGCGATCAGCAGCGCAAACAGCACACCATAGAAGCTGTTGACCGTCGACAGTATCCCGTAGCCCAGGCCTGCCGCAATCAAACCAAACACCAAAAGGCGCTGTTCTCCAAAGCGCTCGGATAAGATACCGGCCGGAATTTCCAGCACCCACATCATGCCGCTATAGACCGCCCGTACGATTCCAACCTGGGCGTAACTCAGACCCAGACTCTGCGCCAGTATGGGTAGCAGCACGTAGACCGTAGATGTCAATCCATCCTGAGTCGCGTGCACACCAGCACACACTGCCAGGGTCTGTTTCTTCACTGTCTGCATGTCGACGGCATCAGGAGAATTGTGCCCGCTGAATGATGCTCATTTGCTGAAAATTCTCCTATAATGACATCAGGCTCTTGGCGACTGCCAGCGGCCACCCTACCTGATCAAAGGACCACATGATGCCACTTGAAATCACGCCTTTGAATGCACCACTGGGTGCTTGCGTACGCGGTACCCGCCTGAAAGGTGATATTAACCCGAACCATTTCCAGATTATCCAGCAAGCGCTTCTGGATCATCACCTGCTACTGTTCCCGGACCAAGACATTACGGAAGCCGAACAAGTGGGGTTCAGTGGCCTTTTCGGCAAACTCGAAATTCACCCATCCAAAGAGCACCGCTCGTCAGTACAGCAGGAGATCTACCGCGTCTCAAACGTGAACGAGGATGGCCAGATCTTTCCACTGGACAGCTACAAGGCCAAGTACCTGACCGGCACGCGCATCTGGCATACCGACAGTTCATTCCGCGCAATCCCGAGCCTGGGCTCTTTGCTGCGTGCCGCCGAAGTGCCGCCCGAAGGCGGAGAGACCTATTTCTGCAATTTACACACGGCTTATGATGCCCTTCCCCGGCATCTTAAGGCGCTGGTTGATACTCACAGTGCGGTGCACAGCTATGACTACATACAGACCCTGGTGTTCGGTGAAAAAGCTCATTCGTTCGAACAGAATGACGACCTGGTGCAGGAGCACCCCATGACCCGGTCACACCCTGTGACCGGACGCACCGCACTGTATGTAAGCCCGCATACCATCTCCGAGATCGTCGGCCTGTCTGCTGAAGAAAGCCGTCCTATCCTCGAAGAAATCTACGAATTTGCAACGCAAAGACGATTTGTCTACGAACATCGCTGGACACAGAATGATGTAATCATGTGGGACAACCGGTGCACCATGCACTCGGTAGGGTCTTACGATTCCGCTCGATACCGACGTGTGATGCTCCGCGCAACAGTATCTGGTGACTCACCTGTACACCGTTGACCACATCGTCTGCCGTTCGAACATTCCGCAATGGCCGAAGATTTTGAGATCATTGATGCTCACCATCACCTGTGGGATCTTGATCAGGGCCATTATCCATTCTTAGCAGGCCACCCTGAACCGGACTTTTTCCTCGGCGATTATTCTGCCCTGCGGTGTAATTATCTCCCTCACGACTACCGCAAGGATTCGTCCGGACACAACATCATTGCCACTGTGCACTGCGAGGCCGAACGTGAGCGCAGCGACCAGGTCGGTGAAACGCTCTGGCTCGAACAAATTGCCGGAGTGCATGGTATGCCCGCTGCAATCGTCGCCCATGCCTGGTTTGACACACCCGATGCAGAAGACATCATTGCCCAACAGGCAGAACGACCCCTGGTACGCGGTATCCGTTCAAAGCCCAGAACAGGGAATGCGCCCGGCGCAATATCCCCTGATGCCCCCGGCACCATGGGTGACCCGCTGTGGCGTCGCGGCCTGAGACTGCTCGAAAAATATGACCTGAGCTACGACCTGAGAGTGCCCGTGTGGCATCTCAAAGAGGCCGTAGAAATCACCCGACTGATTCCCCGGACAACAGTCATCATCAACCACACCGGTTTCCCCTGGGACCGCAGCAAAAGCGGCATGACCCTGTGGCGTGATGCTATGCAGGCAATGGCGAATGAGCCAAACACCGTGGTCAAACTGTCAGAACTGGGATTAAAGAACGATCCCTGGCGGTATGAGGAAAACTGTGCGATTGTACTGGAGGCTATCGAACTGTTCGGACCAAACCGCTGCATGTTTGCAAGCAACTTTCCGGTTGCCGGCCTTCGGATACCGTTTGATGATCTCTACTGTGCCTATAAGAGAATGGTCGCAGACTTTTCACTCGACGAAAAAAGAATGCTCTTCCATGATACTGCTGCGCAGGTATACCGGATAGACCTCTGAACCAAACTGTTCCATCCCATGACAACCATAATTAGCAACACCAAACGACTATTCCTTCGCCGGTTCGATGTCAGCGATGTCGATGATCTGACCGAGGTACTTGGTCATCCCGAGGTGATGGAATTCAGTTTATCCGGCCCCGTTGGCCGGGCAGCAGTGAGTCAGATAATTCAGCAATTCGAGGCACACTGGCACACCTGGGGTTTCGGGCAATGTGCAGTTGTTCATAAGGCGAATCAAAAAGTGATCGGCTACTGTGGTTTGATTCGCTTTATCGATATCGACGGTCAAACAGAGGATGAAATTGGTTACAGACTGAATCGCAGTTACTGGGGACAAGGCTATGCAACCGAAGCGGCCCAGGCGATACAGACGTATGGCTTCACGGTAGTGGGCCTGAAACGAATGGTATCCATGATCGACCAAAATAACGTCCGATCAATTCGAGTCGCGGAGAAGATCGGCCTACATTACGAAAAGGACGCCTTGATCGAGGGTTATGTCGATCGAATCTATGTCATCGAACAACAAGATCAGCTTGGCCTGAGTACTTCTTCCTCTTAGCATATGCCGTTTACTGCAGCTTACCCCGGCCGATTATCGGCCATACCGTTTCGACAAAGCCGTCACGGACGGCGTAGAGATAATCGTGAAGAAATATCACCGCATCAGAATAGCCCGGCACAAATTCAATGGTGTCACCGACCCGGGGTTGCAGCACGTCTTGTGACAAGGTGATAACACCGTGCTCAGCGGAGAAACTGACTGAGTGCGGTGTCGCAATTCCCACCAGTTCAGGGTCTGGTGCTCCCTTACCGGCCGCTTTGAATCCGGCATCACAGATGATTCGGTCTGCAGCGGGGCGACTGGTCACCGTCGACAGTACCGTCAGAGCCGGTTCGACCTGTACACCGAAACTCTTTCGATAACGGACACAACCATAGATTCCTCCACCAGCTTCGATCTCAGTTATTCCCGGTGCAAACGCGCTGATCCAATAAGTGCCGCTGCCTCCGCAACTCAGGATGTCGACAGGCAACCCCGCGCTTCGGATGCGCTCGGCTGTGTCGTTCAACTGTGACAGTGCGGCCAGCACCTCTCGTTTTTTTTCCAGACTGTCCGAAATTTCCAGGGTGTGCGACTCCCAGGTCTGAAGACCGGCAAACCGGATGTTTCCAAGCCTTGAAACCTCGCTTGCCAGTTCGACCGCGGCCGCGCCGGGCTGTACACCTGCCCGGCCCATGCCCACATCGACTTCAACCAGCACCCGGGGTCGGACACCAGCAGCTCGCGCCGCCTTGTCGATCTGCTGAGCATTGCCCGCATGATCCACACAGACCATGATGTCTGCCCATTTACACAAGTTGACAAGGCGAGCGATTTTCTTCGCTCCAACTATCTCGTTGGCAACCAGAATATCGGTGATCCCACCATCGGCCATCACTTCGGCCTCACTCAGTTTGGCGCACGTCACACCGTGGGCACCCGCGTCAAGACACAACCGGGCGAGATCAGGATTCTTCATTGCCTTGGTGTGCGGTCGCCAGCCGACGCCGGCCTCGCCAATGATTGTATTGCGCATTTTCAGGATGTTCCTTTCAAGGACATCCAGGTCCACCAGCAGTACCGGCGTGTCTAGCGCCTCTTTTCTGGCGCCGATGTACTGGCCGACACCGGTCTGCGGATCAGCCATCAACGAGTTCGACACGCTCAAGTCTGAAAGGTACCTCGTCAGTGATCTCGGCGAAGGGTGCACGCGCACAGCGATGTCCCGACCAGACTGCAGCTGCGATGGTGCCCGGTGCATAGCAATCACCAATTCGGACAAACCGTCGGAGTCCTTCATCATCATCGGCTGCCGCTGTCTGCACAAGATCGGCGTATAGACCATCGTTTGCCGTCAGTGCAGTGACCAGAACCACCGATGTACAGGCAATAGACGAGACCCGGTCGGTATAGGTACAGCGCAGCTCAGTCGCATCAGCGCCAATGCTAACCAGACTGTGGGAGGCAACAATCCGAATGCCGGCCTCCATGAGTCGGGCCTGGACTCGACTCTGCTCGAGCGTGTAAGTCGTAAATGCAGACACAACTGCTTCAGGCGTTACCAAAACAACTTCTCTTCCCAGGGCCCGCAATCGCTCCGAAATTACACTACCCATGTAGTAATGATCGTCATCGAAAACGATCACTGGACCTTCGGGTTCAGCACCATTCATGATGTCATCTGGCGTATAGACGTTACTGCGATCAGTTCCCGGTACCACGGCCCTGTCTGTACGGCCGAATCCGTCCCGGCGCCAGGTCGCCCCGGTCGCCACCACAACAAGATTACAGCCGGTTTCTAATACAGTCGCTGCATTCATCTGGCTTTCTCGGTAGACGACTACATTGGGCATCTTTTCGATCTGCCCAGTTCGCCAGTCCCTGACC
>LUSG01000018.1 GCA_001629395.1 Gammaproteobacteria bacterium REDSEA-S15_B12
TATAAGAGACAGGAAGTAATGAGTTGCGGTTTGAGGATGAGGCGGACCAGGAACAGATTTACGTTCACGCCCAGAAAGACCTTGACCTGCTCACCGAGAACAACCGCACGGAGGTGATTCGGAACGACAGTCATCGCACCGTGGAGAATCATGATTTCAGTCATGTGAAAGGCAACGAGCACCGCACGGTCGATGGCGAACAGCGCGAGTCGGTCGGAAGTGATTACAGTCTCTCCATCGGTGGCAGTCTTCACAGCAAACAGGGCAAAAGTCAGCTCGTTGAAGCCGGCACCGAGATTCACCACAAGGCGGGCATGAAAGTCGTGATTGAGGCAGGCGCCGAACTCACGCTCAAAGCCGGTGGCAGCTTTCTGAAGCTGGATCCCAGCGGTGTAACGGTCTCCGGGCCTTCGGTGCGTATGAATTCCGGTGGTGGGCCTGGGAGTGGGAGTGGGGTGGCAGATAAAGCCCCGGAGCTGCCTGCCGGCATTGTTGCTCAAGCCGGACGTTCGGGCGCTGTGCATCTGGAAGAAACCGGCCAACGTGACACAGGAAAGAGTGCTCCGCAGGTTTTGGCAGATCACTCAACATTGCTGAAGGAATCAGCCAACCAGGGAGCGCCTGTCGTTTCCGATTGTGAGTTTGATGAGAATGGACGCTGCAAACTACATCAGCACGCTTGATAGTCTGGATTTACTAGCCCAGGAACCCTCCCGCGCGAACTTTGCCGTCATTGACCTCGCGGTCGATGATCGCTTTCTCAGATTTCTGTACGAAGCTGATCAGCATGGCTCGGTTCAGTGGTGGAGCCTTCTGGAGAATACCCGATGGCAGGCCTCATGGAATCAGGGGCCTATACTCCTGGCGTTTAATGGAGACACCCAGTTCCAAAAAAAGATTAAAGAGCGATTGAGCTCCTTGCCGCTTGGAATCGTCATTGATTCGCCGGAAAGCTCGACGTGTGTTTTTAATTGGGCTCAGGGATGGTTGCTAGCACCTGCAAAGTCGGATGAGCGACTGTTTCGATTTTACGATCCAAGGTCTTTTCGTCCATTACTGGCAGCTTTTGCAGGGCGAGCAAAACCGATCGTGAGTGCCGGAGTAACAATATACTGGCATAGCGGGTCGGATTGGCAAGCATACCAGTCGCCCGATAAAGCCGGAACGAGTGAACTCCGCGAACAACCCTCGTTGGTTCAGTCTGAACTCTCCGTGTTGCCGCTCTATAGATTGGCTGATCGTGCAATGGCTTATGAGCAAGTCTATCGGGATTATTTGCCTGAAAGCGGAGACCGAAGAGTCACTGTTTCTTTACAAGAGCGTTGGTTAAGACTTTGCATCCGCATTGGCTCTGATCCGATTGCTAGGGCAGATGTTCAAGAAGTGATTAGAAGGTCGGAGATGACGCCGGCGGACCGTTTGAATGCGATGGAGAGCATATTGGAGGGCAAGGATGCCACAGCATGAAGTTCAGTCAGGAGAGACACTTTCAGCTATTGCTTCGAAATATCAAGTCTCGTTAGATGCGATCAAAAGTGAGAACCCGATTATCAAGGATGTGAACCACATAGAGGCTGGCTGGAATCTAACTGTCCCTGAAAACTCCGCTGATCGGGGTGTACTTCCGGCAGCGCAGTCGGCTAACGATGATACAAAAGATGATCTCGAGTGCTCTCAGTGCTCGATCGAGTGCGAAGCGCTTGTTCATGTCACTGGTGAGGAGGACACGGTTTATGCGCTTAGCCGCACTCAGCTGCAGGATCTGTATAGGGAGATTGAGACTCTCAACAAGCCTTTGGCTGAGTTGAAAAGGGCCGAGGCGGGGCCTGTAGAGGATATACCTGCTGCGCGCGAAAAGGCTTGGGGCAGCCTTCGAAAGTTGGGGGCACTCCCCGAAACTGAGCAAAGTTCTACAGCAAAGGAGCTGCTCAATGACTACGAGGCCCGCTGGAAACGAGAGCGACAACGACTCGAGCATCAGCGCCGTAGAGAAAAACGGATTGAATATGAGATCAACCAGATCCGAAGCCAGATTCTGTTGCCCGCGAGCCAAGCCAACCTAACTGAAAGGAAAGATCTGCTCTCAGTAAGAGTTTTCACAACGCTTTGTGCCGAACTGGAAGCGACACTGCCTGGAGTGAAGGCAAAGGTTGAGGCCCACGAGCTAATAACTGAAGCCAGTAAGCAAGATCTGGATGAAATGGACGAGAGGCTCAGGTTCCTCAGGGCGGCTTTGGAGGCTGAGCTTCAGTATCGGATGGTTCAGAACGATCAGGACGCAGATAGCCATCAAGTGCAACGGCTCAAACACGAAACCCAGGAGCTGAAGAAATACACGCGCTGGCCGGATTTCATTGCTGAGTCTGATCTTCAGTCATTGGTAGACAAAAAAAAGCGACTGAACGAGCTCGATGATGAGCTGATTCCCTACATGGACTACGTCAACGAATATGCAGCGAGAGTGTCCTGGGTCGTCCGGCTTTGGAACGTAATCCACCATGAAGAAGTCGAAAAGCACCGTAACGAGCAGCAGGAGCGACGGGATCTTATCGTAGATATAGAGAAAACCCTTAGGCGTTTGGTGGAAACCAGTCCGCCTTCGGCCGTCGATGTTCTCGCCAAGCCGAACCTCGGCTCGATGAAGTCTCGCCCCCTGGTTGAGCTTAAGCATACCGGTGGCGCGGGTTACCGCTACGCCCGCCAGGAGGTTCTGAATCAATTGCGCGGTAACTGGAAGGCGCTCAAGACTTCGGATTTTCGTGCAGTGATGAGTGCTTCCGACTTTGAACGAGCCTGGGACGAGGCGAAAAACGGCCTTAAGAACGACCGGTCGCTCAAGGTGAAGTTTGCAGAGTGGAAGAGCAAAGAGGACAACTTCTTTAACCAGTTGGAAATTGAATTACTTAAAAAAGAAGCTTCAACCGAAGATGGTCGTTTCGCCGCAAGTGCCGAAGCCCAGATGTTCCGGTTTGCCGCGCAGTGCAGCCTGGAAGCCAACTACGAGCCCGAGAAGGGCCATGCCTATATTGGTACCCAAATGCAAGGAGCGTACAGTCTCCTGCAGGGTGAGGCGACCTTTGCCGCCAGGCTGCCGGATGAGACCGGAGCAAAGG
>LUSG01000180.1 GCA_001629395.1 Gammaproteobacteria bacterium REDSEA-S15_B12
AACCGGGGGTCTGAAGCACAACACGCCGTTGGCCACACTGGTCCGGGCCGGCATGAAACCTGTTCCCGGCATTGACCTCAATTGGAATGTCGGTGTTATGCAGTTCGATCAAGAGGACAAGGTCGAATACCGGCTTGGATACCACAACTTTTTCGTCATCACACGTTACAACAGGAGTCAGAATTATGCGATGTCTGCATTTGAACTTGCGGAACAGATCGCTGCCAGGATTAAGGATTAATTTTCGGTGGTGTTGCGGCTTTCTCTGGTGATGATGATTGCCCTAGGGTTGACGGGTTGTAGTTTCTGGGGCGACAAGCCCCGCGGTGGCGCATATTTTGAAGATGATGGGCCACCGGCCGACGTCGGACCAGACCCTTCTTCTGTGCCAGATGCAGTTCCCAGGATAGAGCCGTTGAGTAAAACCGGAAATGCGCCCTATCGGGTGAATGGTGTGCGGTATGTGCCGATGAAGAGTTCGCAAGGCTACCAAGTAAAAGGCACAGCCTCCTGGTATGGCCGAAAGTTCCACGGTCGCCGAACGTCCAGTGGTGAAATCTATGATATGTACGCGATGACCGCTGCACATACAACGCTGCCACTGCCGACTTATGTGCAGTGGTTCTGCGGGTTAATGATCGAGGGCCGTTTCTGGGGGGGCGGTTGATTGATCTGTCATATATGGCTGCACGCAAACTGGGTGTGACGACATCCGGTACAGCCCGCGTAGAGGTGACCGCAATAAAAAATCACTCAGCGTCTGCTCCAGTTGCCAATATTTCTATAACTCACCGCAATAACAGACTGGTGTACGTTCAAGCCGGCAGTTTCAGGCTAATCGGAAATGCGCATACCCTGCGTGAAAGACTCACTCACCAGGGTATCGCTCGAGTGAGCGTTTCCCCCACACGCATCGATAACACGCTGTATTATCGGGTTTGGGTGGGCCCTTTGGGCTCTGACTTGAAGTTGGGTGAGATAATTGATCAGATTACCCGCATTACGGGTGTTGAACCACATATTATTGAGAACAACTGACGAGGCACATTATGGGTTATAGATTACGCACGATTTATATTCTGATCCCGCTTTTTGTGCTTCTGTTTGTTCCGGCAGCGCTGCCCGCTTATGAATCAGGTCTTGCGGAGAATGTCCGCTCTCCCATACCACCACCCAGTCTTAAAGTGTCTTCCTGGCTGCTCATGGATTCTAGAACGGGAACGATCATTGCCGCTGAGAATCAAAACAAATTAGTTGAGCCTGCAAGTCTGAGCAAGCTGATGACGGCTTACGTGGTATTTCAGCAGATCCAGAGGGGCATGCTCGGTCTAGATGAAGAGGTCACTGTCAGCGAGAGGGCATGGAAAACAGTAGGATCCCGGATGTTTATCGAACCGGGTGATCGCGTCAGGGTCGAGGACTTGTTGTTAGGGCTGATTGTCCAGTCTGGAAATGATGCGGCAGTCGCCCTTGCCGAACATGTTGCCGGGAGTGAAGCGGGATTCGCGGACTTGATGAATCAGGCAGCTGTGAAAATGAGTTTGAAGAACAGTCATTTCGTTAATTCAACCGGGCTTCCGCATCCTGACCATTTCAGTACGGCTTACGATATTAGTGAAATCACACGTACGATCATTCAGGAACAGCCCGAGCACTACGGTTATTACGCCATTCCGGAATTTACCTGGAATGGGATAACGCAGAAAAACCGCAATCCACTGCTGGCCCGTGACAACAAGGTAGATGGCGTTAAGACAGGCCACACAAAGTCTGCCGGGTACTGTCTGGTGGGCTCTGCTGAGCGGAACAACATGCGATTGATCGCCTCGGTGATGGGGGACCACGATGAGCGCAGTCGAGCTAATTCGGTTTATTCGTTGTTGAAATACGGTTTTGCTGCTTATGAATTTCATCACCTGTATGGAAATCAGGTGCCGATTCTGCGGGCGGATGTATTAAAAAGCACAGTTGAGTCTATCCCTGTGGGAATTAGTCAGGGTATCGATCTTCTATTGTCGAAAGATTCAGGTGCGTCACTAGAAGCAAAGGTCCAGCTGTCAGAGTCTTTAGTTGCGCCGTTAGAGCCTGGGCAGGAAGTTGGCACACTGACAGTACAGCTTAAGGACGCTGTCCTGGTTACCCGGCAGTTGATCGCGCTCAGTCCAGCGCCTTCTGCATCCTGGCTTGGTGGATTGACCGACTCACTTCGACTCTGGATGCGCTGAATGGGGGATCGACGTGCTGATCATGTCGGCCAAGGACTGGATCTGCTGGAATTCCCCTGCCGGTATGAGATCAAGGCCATGGGTCGATGTGATACGTTGTTTGAAACACGAGTTCATAAAATTGTTGACCGACACCTAGACGGTGCTCCCATTGTCCAGACGGTTACTCGGGAAAGCACTGGAGGTCGTTACGTCTCGGTGACATGCACTATTGAAGCTATCAGCCGTGAGCAACTCGATTCAATCTATCTGGACCTACACAGCGAAGTGGATGTGTTGGCCACCCTCTAACTGAGCCGGATGCTGTTCAGGTGGTGGAAAAGCCCATGAACTTTATTGTTGTTCGTGATTTTGGATTGAAGTCGTATCATTCTGTGCTCGACGACATGCAGAGGTTTACCCATGTGCGTACTCAGGGTACAGCCGATGAAATCTGGTATGTACAGCACCCCGCAGTTTATACGCGCGGACTGAGTTGCCATGACTTGCCTTGGGGCGAAGGTCGGGATCTGGAATTGGTTGATAGTGATCGTGGTGGGCAGATAACCTACCACGGTCCAGGGCAACTGATTGCATATCTGCTGCTCGACCTGCGACGATGTGGTCTGGGTGTTAGGAGATTAGTCACTCAAATTGAGCAGGTGATTGTTCAACTGCTGGCTAATCATGAACTGAGCGGCGATGTTCGGCCAGGTGCACCGGGTGTTTATATCGATGGTGAGAAAATTGCTGCTTTGGGCCTTAGAATCCGAAATGGATGCACATACCATGGTTTGAGCCTGAATGTAGATATGGACCTATCGCCCTTTGGTTTCATCGATCCATGTGGCTATCAGGGTCTCGCGGTAACCCAGCTTAAGTCACATGGTATTTCTGTTCCGCTCTCAATCATTCAGGACGAGCTGACTGATCTGTTTGTGTCGAGTTTGGGTTATGGCTCCACAATCGCAGGCCCATCAATGAAAAAGGATTAGATAAAGCAACTGCGAATCCAGCCGAACTCCACCTGTCCGTTATGCGGTAAGTTGAGTCAACCGAGTCAGCGTGAGTTATTTTGTCCAATGGCGAGCCGCCTGGCTTCAGCCAATCGATCAACTGTGCCCACATCTATCCACTTGCCGGGAAAATGTTGGCCAGAGAGCTGATTCGCGTCTGCGGCATGCCTTAAAAGGTCCACGAGTGGAAACCGGCCTCGGGGGCTGTTATTAAACAGGCTGTGACGATAGATACCGATGCCTGAAAATGTCAGGCTTACCGAGTTGCCCACAGGCTGATTCAGTACTTTTTGTCCGAATAGGTGAAAGTCTCCCGCCGGATTGTGGGCAGGGTTGTCGACTAGCAGTAAATGCCCTTGACCGTCGATACCTTCAGGAAGTGAATCAAGCTGCAGATCGGTCCAGATGTCGCCGTTAAGAACAACGAAAGGATCGGTAGTCATCAGCCTTAGCGCCTGTCGTATCCCACCACCGGTGTCCAGGGCGCCTTCGGGTTCGTGAGAATAGGCCACTGACAACCCGTAGCGTTTTCCATCTCCGATATGAGATTCAATCATGTTACCGAGGTGGTCGAGGTTGATCACCACTTGATCGACTCCAGCCTGTGCCAGAGCGACTAGATGATGCTCGATCAGGCGGCGGCCACCGATCTTGATCAGAGGCTTGGGCAGGTGATCAGTCAGCGGTCTGAGACGTTCTCCGCGACCCGCAGCCAGAATCATTGCATGAGGGTATTTCCAGGGCATCGGGTAGCCTGCTATTCAGAAAGCATGTGATTTCGGTCTGATCCAGGTGTTCCCTATAATAACGGAATCACATCACAGCAGACGATTTAATTTTTGTGTTCCACGAATGGGGCTACAGGTCGCTACTCTAACTTTTTTACTGCTGGCATCACTGACCACAAGAGCGGATCTGTCGGTATCGTTCGCTGACGAGGCTATCTGCCCGGTTGATGTGATCTGGCTCCCACCCGCCGTACTGCCCTATGTTGGTCGCGACCCAACCAGTCTCCAGGTGGAGCTCGAGTCTGACCAGATCGATATGCCCGAACCGCATGTACTGATGTTGACCGGTGGAGCTTTGGTGACACAGGGCGCACAGTCGATCTATGCCGAGAACATCCGTTTTGACAAGAATATGTTTTCCCTTGAAACCGGTGAGGCAGTGGTGCAGACCCACGAGGGAGACCGACTGGTGGTTGATTCTTTGGAATTGCAACTCGAGACGCGAATCGGTCGCGCTGATAATGTTCAGTTTCAGATCGCCAGACGCGGGGCGATCGCCAAAGGCAAAGTGGTTGATCCCGGTGGTGTCAGCCATGACACATCTGGATTCACCTACGCGGTTGCCGGTCAGATCGGAAGCGTGAAAGGACCACGATCTTATACCCCACCGGATGTGATCACTCTGCCCGGTGGCGAAGTGATTAACGTCGGCAACGAGGGCTTAACGTCAGTTAAATCTGATACGCGGCCGGACGCACAAGAGCGAGTCCGAGTGAAGGCGCGTTCCCGGGGCCGTGCCGACACGCTTTACTTCGAGGGACATGATCGTGAGCGTTTGGAGAACGTTGTGTATTCCAGTTGTGTCGCGGGTGACGATACGGTACTGATGGAAGCAAGTGAGATCATTCTCGATCATGGAACCGGGGTCGGCATTGGCAAGCATCTGAAAGTACGTTTTTTTGATGTCCCCGTTCTATATTTTCCTGTAGTCAGTTTTCCACTGACCGACGAGCGGAAAACGGGTTTTCTTTTCCCGACGGTGGGCTACGGGCAGGATTGGGGATTCAATTTTCGACTGCCATTTTACTGGAACATCGCACCTGATAAAGATGCGACTTTCGAGTGGCACATGATGGCTAACCGCGGTGTACAGACTGTGGGAGAGTACCGCTACCTCGGGACGACTGCTGGCGGTGATTACAGCGGCGTAGTGCGCGGTGAATACCTGCCCGAAGATCGTAAATATGGCAGTAGCCGTTCTGGCTGGAGCTATGATCATCATCAGAACACCTGTCTCTTATA
>LUSG01000181.1 GCA_001629395.1 Gammaproteobacteria bacterium REDSEA-S15_B12
GCATACTTGAGAGCTTGGTAGGCATCCTGGCCAGCTTTAATCGATTTCGTGATCTCGGGCCAGCCCGCAATATTGGCTGCAAACAGGGCAAGGCCGATATTGGCACCGACCGAAAAGTTGGCTGCCTCGCTGTGGATAATCAGTGCCTTGTAGTTCTCCCCGGGGACTACCTTCAATGCTTTTTCGACCATGGCCATGACGCCCGGGTCGATGCTGTTCATTTTGGTATGGAACTCGAGGCAAACAACCCCATCCCCGATGTCCCACAGGCTAGCAGAACCGTTGCCGGCGATACGCGCAGTCGCGCGTTTGATATCCTGCAGCAGGAGCACGCCATCTGGTCTGGCGACATTGTGATAGGTGTTATCGGTTCCAAAATACTGCAGCACACCCTGTTCTGTCCGATAGATAGTACCGTCTCCGACCTGGTCCAGCAGTTGTGGTACGGCCATACTGGATTCGCGTAGCTGTGCGGCGAACCAGGCCGGGCCGAGCTGGTCGATCATTTCGAATGGGCCCCATTTCCAGGCATAGCCATTTCGCATGGCCTCATCGACCGCATACACATCGTCAGCTATCTCGGGCACCAGTGAAGCGGCGTAGCTCAATGTGTGGGCGAGTACACGCCAGGCGTACCGGCCACCTTTGTCCGGATGTTCTACCAGAGCGCGTAGGCCCTTGCGACCAGTGCCTATACTGTCAAGGTCTGCTTTGCGTGCTGTCCGATATTCGCCTGTGTCGAGGTCCAGAGACTCTTTGATTCTTTTTCCGTTGGCACGGTTAAGGCGGTAAAACCCGCCTTTGCCTTTGCGGCCGGTATAACCCTCACGGATCATACGCGCTATCAGTTCGGACTCTTGGTGCAGATCTCTGAACATATCCTGTTCGGGCAGAGAAGACAGCATTGAGGCCGATACATGCGGCTGCAGATCAATACCCACCAGGTCCATCAGGCCGAACACGCCTGTTTTAGGTATACCCATGGGCCGGCCGACAATGGCGTCTGCTTCTTCAACTGATAACTGATCCTCAATTGCGAATCGGATCGCACTCGTGGTCCAGAGGATACCGATACGATTAGCTATGAATCCAGGTGTGTCCTTACACCGAACAACACTCTTGCCCAGCGCCCGGTCGCCAAAGACCTGAAGCGATGTGATCGCATCCGCCCGGGTGTGCGTGCCGGCCACCACTTCCAGTAGCCGCAGATACCGCGGCGGGTTAAAAAAATGGGTGATCGCAAAGTCACGGGCAAAACTTTCAGGTAATCCGCTCACCAGTTTCGCCAGTGGGATCGTGGATGTGTTCGATGTGACGATCGACCCGTGCTTGCGCGCGGCGTCTATCCGCCTGTAGAGATCCTGCTTGATTTCTAGGTCCTCTATAACTGCTTCGATCACCAGGTCGCATTCCGACAGCAAGCTCAGATCATCGTCGAGATTGCCTGTCTGAATACGGCGGCTATTTCGCTTGTGCATCAGCGGTGCCGGGTCGGCCTTAAGCATATTGTTCACAGCTGTTTCGGCCAACACACTGCGGTTGGACGCACCATCGGGGACCACGTCGAGCAGAATAACCGCTATGCCTGCGTTAGCGACATGGGCTGCGATACCGGCACCCATGACACCGGCTCCGATCACAGCGACCTTGTCTATATTCGTCATACGCCGACAGTTTCCATCACAGTCGCGATCCCCTGGCCACCACCGATGCACTGAGTTGACAGTGCGTAGCGGCCATCTTCGCGCTTGAGAATCTGCGCGGCTTTGCCCGTGATCCGCGCACCGGTTGCACCAAGTGGGTGACCGATGGCAATAGCACCACCGTCGATGTTGACTTTGTCCATATTGAGGCCCAGATCACGGACAGACGCGATCGACTGAGTGGCGAAGGCTTCGTTGATCTCCACGACATCGATGGCGTCTGCGCTCAATTCGGCGCGGGCCAGCGCTTTGCGTGAGGCAAATATTGGACCGAGCCCCATCGTTTCAGGTTTACAACCCGAGACTGCGATGCTTTTGATTCGGGCGATGGGCTCCAGTCCGTTTTCCTGGGCGTAGGCTTCTGAGCACACCAGCGTTGCCGCTGCACCATCAGTCAGTGGTGAGGAAGTCCCAGCCGTCACGCTGCCATTCTCGTCGAAAGCTAGCTTCAGGCCTGCCAGATCTTCGGCTGAGGTGCCCGGTCGCAGGCAGCCATCAGTATCGACGGTTAGCCCGTTCATCTGGATCGGTACGATCTCCTGTTCCAGTTTGCCCAGTGATTGGGCGTCTGCAGCTTTCTGCTGACTCAGAACAGCAAACTGTTCCTGTTCCTTGCGATCGATGTTGTATTCTTTGCCGACGTTTTCGGCTGTTTCACCCATCGAAATATAAGCCGCCGGGTTGGATTCCAGCAGTGCCGGATTGGGCATCGGATTGAATCCACCCATGGTGACGCGACTCATGGACTCGACGCCCGCACAGATGAAGACCTCACCAGCGTTCATCTGAATCGCACCGGCTGCATTGTGAATGGACTGCATGGAAGAGCCACAAAACCGGTTGATTGTGGTACCGGCGACACTGATAGGCAGGCCTGCCATCAGCACTACCAGGCGGGCCATGTTGAATCCCTGTTCGCCTTCGGGAAATGCGCACCCGAGAATCAGATCTTCGATGTCGTCGACATTGACTCCGGTTCGGTCTATTAAGCCGCGAACCACCTGTGCCGCCAGATCGTCCGGTCGGACCTTAGCCAGCAGGCCCTTGTGGGCGAAGTGGAACGGTGAGCGGGCATAGCCGGCAATGACAACGTTTTTCATTGGATCGTCTCCTGTTGATAGTCGCTGGATAACGCAGTGCAGGTCATAGTTGATGAATCGGTTTGCCTGTGCGGTACCTCATGGGATCAGTTTGTACCGGTTTGGGTTTGACGCTGAGTCCGGTCCAGAGCATCGAGCGTCTGTAGCCGGATGTCGTTGAGTTCGGTGACCAGCGCAGCAAGATCAGATTTCTGTCGTGCTAGCGCTTTTAGTCGCTGGTTGACTTTTTCTAGCAGCATCGAGAGTTGTTCGCTTTGGCTGGGATCGGCATCATACAGATGCAAGTACTCCCTGATCTCGGCCAGACTGAAACCCAGTCGCTTGCCACGCAAGATTATCTGCAGGCGGCCACGATCGCGATAGTTATAAACCCTTGTCGTGCCGGCTCGGCGAGGGGACACCAGTCCCTTGGATTCGTAAAAACGGATAGCCCGTGGTGTGATGCCAAGTAGATTTGCCAATTCCGTAACACTATAGATGCTATCGGTATCACGTTCAGTGAGCGCGTTTTCCATCACCTGCTGGCCTACGCTTGCTGGGCCTGTTCTTCAGCTACAAGTTCCTTCTTGGATAGTTTCCCGATGATCGTTTTAGGCAGTTCGTCTCTGAACTCGATATGTGAGGGCATCTCGATCTTGGAGAGCTTGTCCTCCAGAAACTGTTTCAGGTCTGTTTCGTTGAGTGACTCGTTGGGCTTGAGCTTAACGAAGGCTTTGGGACTCTCGCCGCGGTATTCGTCCTTGATACCAATAACAGTGACCTCTGAAACCGCAGAGTGCAGGTAGATTGCTTCCTCAACCATGCGCGGGTATACGTTATAGCCACTGCAAAGTATCAGGTCCTTGAGTCGGTCGACCAGAAAGAAGTGACCCTGGTCATCCATGTAGCCGACGTCACCGGTTCGTAGCCAGCCATCGCGAAGGGTGTCCGTGGTCTCTTCTGCTTGATTGAGATAGCCCTTCATGATCTGGGGGCCTTTGATCCAGACTTCACCGCGTTCTCCGACGGGCATGAGATCATGTGGCGCTTCGAGGTCGTGTATGGTGATATCTGTTCCTGGCACCGGCAGGCCGATCGAGTTCTCCTTGTTGGTGCCTGTCATTGCGTTACAGGTGGCAACAGGCGAGGATTCGCTCAAACCATAACCTTCTACGAGTCTACAGCCAGTGATCTGTTCAAACTGGCGCTTGACTTCCAGCGGTAGAGGCGCACCACCGGACATGCAGTAGCGGATCGATGACAGGTCATACTTGGCCAGGTCCGGGGCCTGGTTGATGGCCGTGTATATGGTCGGTACAGCTGGGAACAGTGTCGCCTTTTTAGCACTCAGGGTCTTCAGGGTCTGATCCAGTTCGTAGCGCGGTAACAGAATCATCTCGGTGCCCGATGCGACTGCGAAGTTCATGACGGCGGTCATTGCAAACACGTGGAAAAGCGGCAGCACACCGACTATTTTTTCTTCTCCGGGCCTGAGCCCCGGGAACCATGAGAGCATCTGTGAGATGTTGGCAGACAGATTGGCCTGTGTCAGCATCGCTCCCTTGGAGCGCCCGGTGGTACCGCCGGTGTATTGCAGTACAGCGATGTCCTGCTCGATATCGATCTCGACTTCTTCGGGTTGTCCGTCGTTGTTGATCAGATCTTCAAATCGCATGGTCGTTTCATCGTCAGTGACTGCCGCGATTTCTTTGCGTTTGACGATACCGAACAAAAGTCCCTTCAGTGGCGGCAGGATGGGAGACATCCGGCAGACGACGATCTGTTTCAGGCTTTCGGTCTGGCTGAGCATCGCGGCGACTTTGGGATAAAGCAGCTTAAGGTCCATCGTGACCATAATCTCTGTTTCACTGTCGGAGATCTGGAATGCGAGCTCACGTTCAACATACAGGGGGTTGTAGTTGACTACGGTGGCACCGGCACGCAGTGCGCCAAAATAGCAAATGACCGAGTACGGGGTATTGGGCAGGCACAGGCCGACCCGGCTCCCTTTTGTGACGCCCATATCCTGAAAGCCCTTGGCGGCCTGTCTAATATGTGTTGCCAGCTGTGCGTAGGTGGTTTTCCGCCCAAGAAAGTCAATTGCTGGCCGGTCAGCGAACCGGATTTCTGCATCATCGATGTATTCATTGAGAGCGCGACGGGTCAGCGGTGCGGACCAGTCAATCCCCTCGGGGTAATGCTGCAGCCACGGTTGTGGATGGACATCACTTGTTGTCATGGGTTCTTCCCTGGAATGTATTGTCTTTTACGTATACGGAATTGAGTTTACGTTTACGTCATACCCTGAGCAAGTGATCAGAAGGGTCCCGAAGCCGGCGGCCATGTTCTGGTTGGGTGGATCGTACCGTCTAATGGCTGGGTCTGACGGTGTTCGGCAGGACACGTCGTATGTTGTCCGATAGCAGTCTAAGACCGGCTTGCCGTGGAAAGCTGGCCCGGTAGACCAGCCGAACCTGACGAAAGGCCTGGGGAATCTGCAGTTCACGCAGTATGACGCCACTGACTGCCAGGCGACCGGCGTGTACTGACAGCGCCGGGACCAGGGTTACGCCGATTCCCATGCCAACGAGCTGTACCAGGGTTTCAAGGCTCGATGCTTTAAGTCCTGTCATGGCCCCGGTTTCCGGACGTTCGCTGAGTCGGCAGGCTGCCATGACCTGTTCTGACAGGCAGTGTTCTTGTGACAGCAACAGCACGTCAAGCTCTGCAAGATGCTCCAGTCGGATGTCGTCTTGGGTGTAGAGAGCGTGATCGCGTGGATGTGCCAGCCAGAATGGCTCTTCGAACAGGTTGATCGCCTCGAGGTCGTGGCGGTCCGGGGGTGTTGCGAGCAAGGCGGCATCCAGCCGGTGTTCGCGTAACGCCTGAAGCAGCAGCTCAGTCGTGGATTCTGTGATTTCTAGGAGAAGCTCCGGGTGCCGGTCACGCAGCTCGATCATGAGCAGAGGCAGCAGATAGGGGCTTAAAGTATGAATTGCGCCAATGCGAAGTGGACCGGTCAAAGGGCCTTTATGCCCTGTGGCCAGCGCATGAATTGCGTCGACTTGTTCAAGAATTTGGCGCGCGTGGTCGGTGATCTGCAGTCCAATGGGTGTGACCCAAACCGAGCGGTTGGTGCGTTCAAACAGTGCCACACCCAGTTCCTGCTCGAGTTTTTGGATTTGTCCAGACAGCGTCGGTTGACTGACAAAACAGCGTTCTGCCGCTTGGCCGAAATGGAGGGTGTCGCCAAGCGCAATCAGGTAGCGTAGATCCCGTAAATTCATCCCTTATTAATAGGAATAATCAATTAGTTTGATATGAATAAACGATTATACATATCAGAAGTTTTGACCTACAGTAGCTTCTGTGGAGAACCGCGCGGGCGGAATTCTCTATTTGAAATCCTATGAAATCGAAATGGAGGACACCATGTCACTCAAAGACACGCAGACGGAACAGAATCTCAAGGATGCCTTTGCCGGTGAATCGCAGGCAAATCGGCGCTATCTGTATTTCGCCGCGAAAGCGGATGTGGAAGGGTACAACGATGTTTCGGCCGTTTTTCGTTCAACCGCCGAAGGTGAGACCGGTCACGCACACGGACACTTGGAATATCTTGAGCAGACCGGCGACCCGGCGACGGGGCTGCCCATAGGCAGCACTTCGGACAATCTCAGGGCAGCCGTGGCCGGTGAGACGCATGAATACACCGATATGTATCCCGGTATGTCCAAGAC
>LUSG01000182.1 GCA_001629395.1 Gammaproteobacteria bacterium REDSEA-S15_B12
GGATATGTCCTGACGTATTGAATCGTTGGCTTTATCCACTAGATAGGCAACGGGATCTTCGTGCTTACCGGCAGGTGCCTTGTGCAGTGTTTCTATAACCCGCCTGGCCGCGGCGGCACCGCCAGGCTGGCCGCCGACCCCATCGGCGACCGCCAGCAACAGCTTCCCATCCCCCCAGTCAAACACCCCCAGCGCGTCCTCATTGGGTTTGTGTGCCGCTATAGATCGATGGGAATACACCACCGCCTGCCCAACCAGGCACGCGATCGTCAGGGGATCATCGAGATCCGTACCATACATCACGACCGGCGTGCCGGCAGTAGAAACAGACGTCAGACAGGCCTCCTTGTCACATCCATTCCATCGTTTCCAGGTGATGTCGCAACTTCCCGGCACTACGAAATTCCCGTGCAATCAGTGTCCGCTTAAGCCCTTTACAGATGTCTTTAACCTCCTGCGGTTGCCGCGCATAGTAGCGCTGCCCACCGATAGCATCGTAGAAGATGCGAATGAGATCGTACACGTCATGTTGAATATTCTCTGCATTGGGGGCCCCCCAGTGGAACATGTCGAGCAGTTTGAGTTCGAATCCCAGGCCATATCTCAGCACGATGATGTTGTCGGTATGTAGATCACCATGATAGTCACCTAGTTTGTGTATAGACTCAATACCGATAGCAAGAGCATGTAACAGGTGCACGCCTTGAAATGGAGAAAGCCTGCGGCCACGTTGCCGCTTCAGAAAATCGGACAGTAATTCGCCTTCGACAAATTCTGACAACAGAAAAGACACTTTGGTGTCATTGTAGATAAAGGTATCCCGGGTGTGATACTGGATCACCACAGGACAGTGTCGCAATTTATGTAGCTTCCTTGCATAAAAACGCAAGGCACGGTCACGAGGATTTCGCCGTGGAAAAAATATTTTCACCGTGCGCTCGATACCAGTACCGCGTTCACGTACCAGGTAGACCTCACCTTCCCATCCTGCACCCAGCAAAGTAACCACCTGGTATTTTCCAGCCAGGCAGTAGCCACAAGGGAGATTAAAACTCCAGATTCTCGGCTGTGATTTCATCAACGCTACGTCGTCAACATCCTTCGTGGTGTGGCACCATCTAAAGTTTCAGCGCCAATAGACTGCTTGGCAAAAGATCAAATTAACGGGGTGTGGCCATTTATTCGACGACTGCCTGTTTTGAATTCAGGCCTGCTGATCATTAAGATCTTGGCCAGACTCGGTCTCCTTGGATTTGATTATGCGTGAACAGTACAAACCCGCTTCAAACAGCAACCAAACCGGCACGGCCAGCATAGTTTGTGAAAAAATATCTGGCGGTGTCATCACCATACCCACCACAAATGCACCCACAATGATGTAGGGTCGCTTGCTGGCCAAACTCTCCGGTGTAGTCATACCCACCTTGACCATCAACACGGTTGCAACCGGCACCTCGAATGCCAGACCAAAGGCGAAAAACAGCTTCAATACAAAACTGAGGTAGGCATTGATATCGGTCATCACCAATACCCCTTCGGGTGCAGTACATAGAGCCCCGGGGCCACGAATGCCCACAACTGGTACAACAGATAGGGCATAGCGACCGCCACTGCTAACGCAAAAGCAAACTTGAACGGTACGAAAAACGGACCGTGAGGCTCGGTTGAGATCATGCTGTTCCCCTCCGGCAACGCGTCCATCAGTGGGGCCGCCAGGTACTCATAAAGATCGTTTGCGAAGGGCGCAGCAATCAGGAACACAACCAGAATAGAGGCTCCACCGCGCATGATGCGATTACGCAGCTCCAGCAGATGGGACATAAACGTCGTTGCCTCATCTCCGGGTCGTTTACTCGGTTCAGCCATGGTCTAATCGGTCAGGACGTGGGGATCTGCTTTTCTTTGGTCTGTGAAGTGCCCGTGGTGTCATCCACGGGAGACTCGTTTTCTGCCGACTGAGCCGAATCGTCGGTGGCTGTGACATCGCTCACTGACGATTGAATATCATTGGCTGATTTCTTGATAGATCCGACGACAGACTCCACGCCGCTGTCATCGGCAACCTCCCCAGCAGCACTCTGAAATTCATTTTTTACGTCACTGATTTCATCGCCTAACTTACGAAGGTCAGCCAACTCGCTCTCACGCATCTCCCGATCAATGTCGGACTTGACGTCAGCTACCATTCTGCGGGCTTTCCCGACCCAGAAACCGAGCGTGCGTGCGACTTTGGGCAGCCGTTCGGGACCCAATATCACGAGGGCGATAATCGCAATGATTACGACCTCGGAAAATCCGACGTCAAAACCTTCCTTGACCTCTTTCATTGAACTACGGAACCCCTTGATTGCACCACCCAGGTCACCACCCATGTTGCGTAGCTTCTTGGTTCCAAACAACAACAGCACAATGACCAGTACGATCAGCAGCTGCCAAATGCTTATGCCTCCAACACCCATGAGATTCTCCTCTTTTTGATCTGCTATCTTGACAGGATCACGACCCACCCGAACCGACCGATGGAACGCCCCCTGATAGTTGAATAATAACCCTTTTTCCCAAAATCCACGTAAATGTACCCGTCAAACAGCGGCCCAAAGCAGGCACAGCGCCCTACTCAGGGCCCAGTAACTCGGATTTCATCGGTTTCCTATCGTCTTTAACCTAAGTACCTGCCCCAGATTAAGTGGATATTCTCCAACGGCCAGCGCTGACTCACGCCGATCATTTCGTCGCGAACCACGTTGATGCCGCAGAGAAATTTACGATGTGTGCACGGCTGCGTGGGGATACCGACTGCTCGAGATCCGCTGGATACGGGCACCACACTGGGCGAGTTTTTCTTCGATGCAGTCATACCCACGATCAATATGGTAGATACGATCCACAACCGTCTGGCCTTTAGCGGCCAATCCGGCCAGGACCAAACAGGCAGACGCTCTAAGATCCGTTGCCATCACCTGGGCACCACTTAAGTTTTTCACACCGCGCACCAGCGCTGTATTACCTCGCAACTCTATATCGGCACCCATCCGCTGCAGTTCCTGGACATGCATAAATCGACTCTCAAATATCGTCTCCGTTACTGCTGCGGTACCCCGAGCAATACTGTTGAGGAGAATGAACTGGGCCTGCAGATCTGTTGGAAACCCGGGAAATGGTTGAGTTGTCAGGTCAACTGCCTTTAATCGACACCCATCCACAGACAGGGCGATGGTGTCCTGATCAACCCTGATCGAGACACCCATAGCATCGAGTTTCACCAGTACAGCATCAAGTAAATTCGTTTCTATGCCATTAAGTTGAATCTGGCCACCGGTTGCAGCCGCCGCCGCCAGATAAGTACCGGCTTCAATTCTGTCAGGCGCAACTCGATGGCATGCGCCACTTAACCTTGCCACACCCTCTATTTCGATCTGACTAGTACCGGCACCATTGATCCTTGCACCCATCGCGACCAAGCATTTAGCGAGGTCTACGACTTCGGGTTCTCTGGCTGCGTTTTCCAGCACTGTCCGACCGTCAGCCAGTACGGCTGCCATCATCAGGTTTTCGGTACCCGTCACAGTCACCGTGTCAAAAACAATCCGGCACCCCTTTAAACGACCCGCCGGTATGCTGGCCCGGATGTAGCCACCTTCTACTTTGACTTGCGCCCCCATCATCTCGAACCCCTGGATATGCAGATCGACTGGCCGTGAGCCGATCGCACATCCACCGGGGAGCGACACCTCGGCTTCACCGAAACGCGTTAGTAACGGCCCCAGAACCAAAACGGAGGCACGCATTGTTCTGACCAGCTCATAAGGCGCCCTATGACTGGTCAATTCAGCCGCATTAACATCTATCGCCAGCTTATCGTCGACCTCAATTCGTACCCCAAGGTGACCGAGCAGTTCCAGTGTTGTCGTGACGTCCTGTAGGTGTGGCACATTGCTAACAACCAAATTCTGATCAGTCAGCAGCGATGCAATGAGAACCGGTAGCGCTGCATTCTTTGCGCCTGAGATTCGAATCTCACCCTCTAGCGGAATGCCGCCACTGATCAGAAGTTTGTCCACGTGCTAAAACATGTAAGTACTGTTTACGCCTTCCGTTGATTCTGGTTCGAGTGGTTACGCCTGTCCAGTTGTTCCGACCACAATCAAGCAAAAGGCGCCCGCGGGCGCCTTTATTGACTCACGGACTCAGCCCCGAGCTGTCAGTTTGCGACTGTCTCCAGTTTGGCCTGAAGTTCACCACTTTCATACATTTCTGTCACGATATCACTGCCGCCTACAAATTCTCCGTTGATATAGAGTTGCGGGATAGTCGGCCAGTTCGAAAAATCCTTAATTCCCTGGCGAATTTGGTCGTCTGAAAGTACGTCGGCTGAGGCGAATTGCGCCCCGCACGCCTGCAGAATCTGCACAAGCCTGCCGGAAAAACCACACTGGGGAAAGTCGGGACTTCCCTTCATAAACAGCATGACACTGTTTTCCTCGACAATATTTTTGATTTGTTCCTGCACGTTCATTAGCGTCCCCTTTGCTTACCTGCTCGTTGATAAAACCCGTCGACTCAAGCGTTACTGTGACGTCACCGTTCGCATCGACAGCGCATGAATCTCTTCGTCCATCTTGTCTCCTAGCGCCCCATACACCATCTGCTGCTGCTGAACACGGCTTTTCCCTTCAAACCCGGCATAAACCACGACCGCCTCAAAATGTCGACCGTCACCTGAGATCTCGACCTGCGACCCTGGCAGATTCTGCTCGATCCAGCCTTTAATATCTTCAGGTGTTGGCATAATTCGAATATTTTATTGTGATCGTCCCCGCACCAGGACATTAAATCCCGATACGCTCTCAAGAATATATCGATAGGCCTAAAAAGGAAACCTACAAAAAGTAAGCGATTCGACTCCCCGCCGAACTGATGACAACACGACCGAAGCGCAAATCACTTCGGCAAAGGCCTTCAGCAGTCCGTGTCCTGTGTCTCCAGCGAATGGACGAGAGCCTCGAGTCCTTTGGATCGGATGATCTGGTCGTAGCTGCGGCGATAACTCAACACCAAGCTGATACCGTCAAGCCTGACATCGTAGATCTGCCAGCGGCCGTCCTCACTGCGCAAGAAAGCATAATCGACTGGCACTGGCGCCTGTCCGGGAAGCCGAACCCGGGTCTGTACCAAGGCAGTCCGGGCTGACTCATCGAGAACAAAGGGCAGGTATTCGATTTCTTCCTGGCCGGTGTATTCGAACATGGCAGTGGCATAGGTTCTGATCATCAGTTCCATAAAAGCACGGGTGAAACGATTCCGCAGATTAGGACTGGCTGCATTAGAATGTGTGCCCAGTATGAGTCGACTGATCTTGTCGACCGCAAATTGTGGCAAGACAAGTCGATTTACCAGCGAATAAAGCTGACACTTGTCGGCTGCCAGTGTCGACCGGTTACTGTCGAGCTCAGCCAATAACTGTTCCACCGTTTCATGCAGTATCGTGTCGGGTCGTTGGTCTGCTCGAGCGGGCTGCGCTGCCATAAATACAAACAACAGTAGAACTGATAACACGATCCCAAATACACGCATTCCGAGGCGGTCGTTGAGACGTAGCAACTGAGCAGTCACAATTGTCGACTCACAATGGTTTAAAGATCAGGAGCAGTTTAGGCAACAACGTCAAGGATGCCAGCAGCGCAATTAACATCGCCAATGCAGTCAGCATGCCAAAATGAATGGTCGGCACAAAATTCGACAGCGTCAATATAGAGAACCCCGCAATGATCGTTATGGCGGTATACGAGATTGCATTGCCAATACTGGCGTGGCAGTTGCGTAACGTTATCACGTAGTCACGGTGATTTCGAAACTCTTCTCTGAACCGGTACAGATAATGAATGCTGTTGTCGACAGCAACCCCAATTGTAATCGAGGCAATGGTGATGGTCATCATATCCAGTGGAATTCCGATCAATCCCATTAGACCCAGAATCGACACAGCGGCCAGCAGGTTGGGGATGATTCCAATGATGGCCAGTGCCCACGATCGAAAAAGTATGAGCAACATAACTGCAATGCCCAGCATCACGACACCCAGTGCTTCAATCTGTGATTTAAACAGGCTCTGCAGCATATTGTTGTATAGCACAAGCAGTCCGGTAATCTGCAGACGATCCTCGGCTAATCCCACATCCTGAACAAGCCCGACTCGCAACTGTTTAAGCAACTCATCGCGACGAAGATCGGCAAGCGAATCCTTGACTCTGACACTAATTCTGGCTTCGTTGTCAGCAACTGAAATGAAGGGGTCTACCAGTGTAGACTTTAAATCCTGGGGCATTCGCTTGTACACAATCGCAAGTTCAAACGCATCAAATGGTCCTTTGTTAATTTCTTCCCCCACACGAACGAGCGACGCGACCGACATTACCTTTCCGATCCCATAGACTGTCCCTATGTAGTCGTGGGCCTTTTTGACAAGTTCTATCTTGTCCGGGGTGAACCAGTAGTCTTGATCAGTGCCAATATCCGTCGTACCCAACAGTAACTTAAGCTC
>LUSG01000183.1 GCA_001629395.1 Gammaproteobacteria bacterium REDSEA-S15_B12
GGCTTTGAGTCGCTGATACAACATTTCACTGGTGATCGGCAGATCCTTGAGCCAAAGCCACAGGAATATTGCGCCTTCGGGGGTGTGTACCCGAAAGGGATAACCCGCCAGTTCGGACTCGAGCCAGTTGATCGCAATTTCAGCTCGGGACCGATAGAAAGGTTGTATGAATTGATTCGAGATCTCCAGAATCGACCCATCACGGACCATGTTGGTAGTCAGACCGGGGCCAAAGCTTCCCGGGGTCAAATTCAAAATTGCATTGGCCGATGTGATTGATTGAATGATGTCTTCCTGAGCAATTACGATGCCTGTTCGTACGCCAGCAAGCCCCAGTTTTGACAAACTGAGGCACAGGATAATGTTGCTGTCCCAAAACGGCGTAGCATCGGTAAAGATGATATTGGGGAAAGGCGTGCCGTAGGCCCCGTCGATTATCAATGGCAGGTCTCTTTCTGTGGCTAATACATCCAGTTGCTCGATTTCGGCATCCGTCAATACGTTGCCGGTGGGGTTTGTCGGTCGTGACACACACAATGCACTGGTGTGTGAATGGAGTTGCAGGCTTTCAAAGTCGACGTGATATTTGAACTGGTGATCACCACTGAGTGTGATAGACGGTTTGCAGGTATCAAAAATACATTTGCCAAGACCCATTTCCGTGTAACCGATGTATTCAGGTATGAGTGGCAGTAATATTCGCTGTTCTCGGCCGTCCCGATTTCTACCTGCGAACATATTGAACAACACAAAGAATGATGTTTGGCTGCCGTTAGTCAGGGCGACATTATTTTCGCTGATACCCCAGTTGAACTGTGAATTCAGTAACGCTGTAATCGCACTTAAGAATTCTGCATTTCCCTGTGGTCCGTCGTAGTCTCCAACGATCCGATCGAAACGGGGTGCATCATCAAGCAGATTGCCCATCGCCTCACGGAAAGTTTGCTGAACTTCAGGTATTCGGGCGGGATTGCCACCGCCAAGTAGCAGTACCTCACCGTCCCCCGCCAGGGCCTCACCGGCATCTTCCATAAGCTGCAGAATGCCTGAACCGGTGGCCAGGAATTCGCCAAACGTGGAGGTCTTCAACAGATCTTCGTCCGCAGACTATTTGTCTTGGGTCGAAGAATCTGACTCAGCGCTGGGATGGGCAGAGCGCTGAGCCAGCATACGATTGTGGCGCAGTTCGAGCAGTGTATCGGTAAGTATCTGTGCAGTTTCATTGAGAACAATATCGCCAGGGAACTCTTCGTCAGTGTCATTTTCGTCCTCACCCAGGTCCCAGGCCTTACGCAGGGCAGCGGTTAATGAATCGCGGACTGATTGTCGTTGCCCACGCTCTACCTGACGTTTTGATTCAAGCAGGGATACCTCTCCAAGGGCCGCGATCTCGTTATCAAGAGTCTGATTGGACAACAGAAATTCAAACCCTGGATCGTCTGCAACGCGGGCTTGGTGGAGAGATCGGATCTTAGGCAATGCAGCGGTCAGATCTGCTTGGTCGAAGGGACTGTAACGGGTTGAAGCCACCTGTTGCCAGGGTAAAGCATTTTCCAGGCCTCGCTCACCGCGTTCGCTATCATCTCGTGCTGTTGGCAGCAGAATATCGGGAACAACGCCTCGGTGTTGTGTGCTGTCGCCGTTGATTCTAAAGAATTGGGCTATCGTAAATTTGAGTTGGCCAAGCTTTTCGTCCTTGTTTCGAGCGTACCGGTCGAGGTCGACCAGGTTCTGGACGGTACCTTTCCCATAAGTGGGTTCGCCGATCACGATGCCTCGTCCATAATCCTGGATTGCGCCAGCAAAGATTTCCGAAGCAGACGCGCTGTTACCATCCACGAGTACAGCGAGAGTCCCTCGGTAAACAATTGTAGGATCGGAGTCATGTTTTACCCGGACACGACCTTTCGCGTCTTTAACTTGTACGATAGGCCCTTTCTCGATAAATAGGCCCGTCAGAGTTGTTGCTTCGGTCAGTGCACCGCCACCGTTACCCCGCAGATCGATGATCAGGCCGTCGGTGTTTTCTGCCTGTAGTTCCTTGACCAGTCTGGCGACATCCCGGGTTGTGCTGCGATAATCAGTTTTGCCACTGGAACGGCCGTCGAAGTCAACATAAAAGGTCGGTAGATCAATGACACCTATTCGATATTCTTGATCGCCACGTTCTACGGAGATAATCGATTTCTGTGCTGCTTGCTCCTCAAGCCTAATGGTATCCCGCACGATGCTGATGATCCGTCCACGGGCGTCGGGCCCCTCCTGTAGAGGGAGAATTCTTAACTGCACCACGGTATTTTTAGGGCCTCGAATCAGATCAACCACATCGTCCAGTCGCCACCCGATTACATCGACGAGTGGCCGTTCCTCATTCTGACCGACGCCGATAATTCTATCGCCCGCGTTCAGTAACTGGCTGAGGTCGGCCGGACCGCCTGCCACGACCCGCCGCACCACGGTATATTCATTTTCTGTTTGAAGAACAGCTCCGATACCCTCCAGCGATAAGCTCATCCTGATCTTGAAATTTTCAGTCGATCGGGGAGAGAAGTAGCTGGTGTGTGGTTCCACTGAAGCGATGTACGCGTTTATGAATGTCTCAAAGGCATCGGTAGATGTAATCTGTCTGGTACGCCGACTCAGTTGGCGATACCGATTGCCAAGTGTTTTTAATATGTCATCGTGAGGCTGGCCGGCCAGCTTGAGGGACAGATAATCGTTTTTGACCCGTCGTCGCCAGATGTCATCCAGTTGTGCTTGGTCAGTCGGCCATGGTGATGTGCTCCGGTTGAACCGAAAACTCTCTGCTATATTGAGGTCAAAACCTTCGCTCAGGACGCGCATTGAATATTCAGCCCTGTCGATTGCTCGTTTCCGGTACAGATCAAACAGCTCAAAAATAGGATCCAGTTCCTGTTTCCGAAGATAGTCATCCACGCGAAAGCGCATTTGTTCGAAATGTTCGAGGTCGGATGCCAGAAAATAACTTCGATTGGCATCCAGGGTTTCAATGTAGCGATCGAGAATCTGGCTCGAAAGATCATCATTGAGTTGCGCTGTGCGATAGTGATAGCGCCCTATAAAGTAGTTAATCAGCTCTACCGCCCGCTGATGGCCAGGCAGGGCTCTAAGTGGTGCAATCTCGGCATAGGTCGAAACACAGGACAGTGCCAGGATGAACGCCAGAAAACACGACCAGAACCAGCGCCGAGTCCGCTCGACATGCGCCTTGGTAGTCTGGTTAGATCGACAATCAGTGGACTTATTCATGGGTATACGGTCGTAATCGACTGCCGTTGAATGATCGTCTGCTTGAGGGGCCTGCGACCAACTATAGCAGTTGTTGCAGGGAGTGATCGACTGTACCGCTGATCCGGGTATCCAGTAGGACTACCCCTTGCTCTTCTGCTGTTTTTGAATGTGTTCGGGGTACAGATTCAGCAGTGCTGTCTCGGAGGCCTCGCACACCCCCCGTTCGGTAATGATTCCGGACACGTAATCCCGCGGTGTGACATCGAATGCCGGGTTGGCGGCTTGACTGCCCTCTGGTGTGAGTCGAACTCTGGTCGGTTGACTCTTTGCATCAGCTCCGGTGATGTGGGTGACCTCAGTAGCTGCCCGTTCTTCTATAGGTATTTCTGAAATACCATCGCTTATAGACCAGTCAATGGTCGATGATGGGAGAGCGGCAAAAAATGGCACGTCGTTGGCTTTAGCAGCCAGTGCCTTGAGGTAGGTGCCTATCTTGTTGCATACATCGCCAGACCGTGTTGTTCGATCGGATCCGACAATACAAGCGTCGACCTGGCCGTGTTGCATGAGGTGACCGCCTGCATTGTCGACTACTACAGTGTGTGGTATGTCATGGGCTTTTAGTTCCCACGCGGTTAGTGATGCGCCTTGATTTCGCGGGCGGGTCTCGTCGACCCATACATGGATATCCATACCGGCGTCGTGCGCCTTGAAGATGGGAGACAATGCAGTGCCCCAGTCGACGGTTGCCAGCCAGCCGGCATTGCAGTGAGTCAGAATGTTAAAGGGCTCGTTTTTTTGGCCAAGATGGCAGCGTTCTGTGAGGAGTCGTAGCCCGTGTGTACCGATTTGACTGTTGATGTTGACGTCCTCATCGCAAATATTCTGAGCTTCCAGCCGTGCGGCCTCCACCCGATTAGTGATGGGTTCGCAGAGCAGTTGTGGCAGCATCCGCTCTATAGCCCAGCCTAAATTCGTAGCAGTGGGGCGTGCTGCGAGTAGTCGGCTGGCAGATTCTTTGAGATATTCGTCAGACGGATCTTCCTGGGCTGCCAGGAATAGGCCACAAGCAGCTGTAGCACCGATCAGTGGAGCACCGCGAACGACCATGGTTGCGATGGCATCGATCGTCTGGGTAGTTGACCTGATTTGACGAACCCGAAACTCAAACGGTAAAAGCGTTTGATCGATAACAAAGACGGACCGCTCCCCGTCTTCCAGCCAGATCGAGCGGTAGTGTTGCCCATCAACTTTCATAGCCGCTCCCGTGAATTATCGATGGTTCCAGTCGGGTTTTCGCTTTTCGATAAAAGCAGCCATGCCTTCATTTTTGTCATCGGTCGCAAACAATGACTGGAAGATCGTCCGTTCGAATCGAACACCCTCGGTAAGCGTTGTTTCGTAGGCCCGGTTAACAGCTGTTTTAGCCATCATGACAGAAGGCCTGGAAAGGGCTGCGATTTTCTTGGCGGTTTTCATTGCATCCTCCAGCAGGTCATCGGCGGGTACTATCCGGCTGACCAGGCCAGACCGCTCCGCTTCATCGGCATTCATCATTCTTCCAGTCAGACACATCTCCATGGCTTTGGACTTGCCAACAAAACGGGTCAGTCTTTGAGTGCCGCCGGCTCCAGGTATTACGCCGAGTTTGATCTCGGGCTGCCCAAATTGAGCACTGTCTGCCGCAATGATGAAGTCGCACATCATTGCGAGTTCGCAACCACCGCCCAGAGCATAGCCTGCCACAGCGGCAACAACAGGTTTTCGGCAGGTGCTTATCCGTTCCCAGTTTCGGCCGATGAAGTTGCCCATATAGACATCCATATAGCCACTGTCCTTCATGCGTTTTATGTCTGCACCAGCAGCAAATGCTTTGTCGTTGCCCGTCACCACCAGTGCGCCGATCGAATCGTCAGCCTCGAAGTTGTCCACGGCATCACCAAGTTCATCCATCAAGTCATCGGAGAGTGCATTGAGGACGTCAGGCCTGTTGAGAATTATCAGGCCGACATGGTCGTGGGTTTCGACAAGAATGTTCTGGTAGTTCATGGCTGCTCCAGTAAATTGCATTGAGATTGGACGTATGTCGTGACTGACTCGCTGTAGGTGCAAAAAACACTTATCATAACGGTGTTTTATCCTGTGAGATGAAAAATTTTGCTGTTTTATCTGACAGGTATTTTCAAGTTATTGTGATGTTTGGCGGTAGGGATTGGGTTCGACGGTTATCGCCCCACCGATTTTGTTACATCACTTATTTACCGGGGTAACCGATAATGAGTGGCAACTACGAATCAGTATATCAGAGCGCGTTACAGGACCCGGAGGGATTCTGGGCGCGGGCGGCTGAAGACATTCACTGGTATAAGAAGTGGGATCGTGTCCTGGATGACACAGACGCACCGTACTATCGATGGTACACCGGTGGCGAGGTTAACACCTGTTACAACGCGGTGGATCTACATGTGGATAACGGCCGCGGTGACCAAGCGGCAATTATCTACGATAGTCCCATCACCGGGACCGGCCGGACATTAACGTACGCGGAACTGCTCGAAGAGACGGCTCTTTTTGCCGGCGTGCTTGTGGGAAATGATATCGGCCGTGGCGATCGAGTCATCATCTACATGCCCATGGTGCCCGAGGCCCTAATTGCCATGTTGGCCTGTGCCCGCATCGGTGCAATACATTCGGTAGTGTTCGGGGGGTTTGCATCGAATGAGCTGGCTGTCCGAATTGATGACTGTACTCCCAAAGCAATCGTGTCAGCGTCCTGTGGTATTGAGCCGGGTCGGGTGGTCGAATACAAACCGTTGCTCGACGGTGCAATCGGGATGGCGAGCCATAAACCTGCACAATGCATAGTTCTTCAACGGCCGGAGTGTGAGGCCGACCTAGTTGCCGGGCGGGATCAGGACTGGCATGACGCCATGTCCGTGGCTACGCCGGTGGATTGTGTGCCGGTAGCCGCAACTGATCCTTTATATATTCTTTATACCTCGGGAACGACAGGCCAGCCAAAGGGTGTTGTCCGCGACAACGGCGGACACATTGTTGCACTGAAATGGACCATGAAAAACATCTATGGTACGGGTCCGGGCGATGTTTACTGGGCAGCCTCGGATGTCGGTTGGGTGGTTGGTCATTCGTATATCGTGTATGCCCCGCTCTTCAACGGCAGCACCACGATCCTGTACGAGGGTAAGCCGGTGGGCACACCAGACCCAGGTG
>LUSG01000184.1 GCA_001629395.1 Gammaproteobacteria bacterium REDSEA-S15_B12
AGCTGTGACAGCGTCAGGAACCCATGTGCAATTGTCCCGCCAAATGGTGTTTCAGCAGCTGCTCGTTCCGGATCAGTGTGTATGAACTGATGATCGTTCGTAAGATCGGCGAACTGATTGACCATCAATTGTGATAGCTGTACCCAGGGGGATATACCGAGCTTTATCCCCTGCATGCTTTGCAGTTGGTCTACGGTAATTGTAGTCAGTTTTGTCATGAAATCTCCCTGCAAATAGGGATGCGCCCTGAACTATCGGCCTGATAGAGTGACGTCGGGTCGTTGCAGGACACACGTCTGGCGTAAAATAGTACTTGTTGTCCAGATTTAATTCGACATTCTATCCCGGCCCGCTGGAAACATGTGGGCTGTGTGTTCGGAACGGAAAACCCAATCTTACGAAAAAGTGATGATTCAACTGCTTTATCAGGGTCAGTGGCTGCTTTTTTGTGTCATTCTGGTGGCCCTTCTTCTTTCTTTATCGTTTCACGAGTTCGGGCATGCCTGGGTCGCAAAGCGCTGTGGTGACGACACTGCCCAGCGGGCAGGTCGTCTTACACTCAACCCGATATCTCACATCGATCCGATGGGCTTGATGATGGTGGTGTTTGTTGGATTCGGCTACGCCAAACCGGTGCCAACTGATCCGCGGTATTTTAGATCCCGTTATGCCGAGATGCTGGTCGCTGCTGCTGGTCCGGCAATGAATCTGCTGTTGGCGGTGATTACCGTAAATGTCTTTGTCCAGGGTCTACAATTTGGCTGGTACAGTCCATACGACACGTTACCGCAGTCCATGCTGTTTGTTGCTCGGATTAACCTATTGTTAATGGTATTCAACCTGCTGCCAATCGGTGCGTTGGACGGACACTATATTTTGCCTTATTTTCTACCGCGACAACTGTCGCAGCGGTATCGTTATTACAATGACCGATACGGGAATTTTGTATTGCTGGGATTGATAGCGCTGTCGATTTTAGGTATCCCTGTTTTGCAGACCGTATGGCACATCAGTGATGTTCTCCTACCACTTATTGTGTTTGAATGAGCAGTTGCCGAACACGGCGCGATGGTGCATTTGATCATGGCTGATCAGAACAGATCATCGTCAGCAGCATCAAAACGGATTCTGGAAAGGGCTTACGCCCTTAAGACACCAGACGAGGCGAAAGCTCTCTATGCCGATTGGGCTGTGTCATACGATCAGCATTTGGAGCAAGGGTTGAACTACATTGCGCCTGCTTGCATAGCGCAGATCCTGGTTAACGTGCTGGCTGATCGTACTGCCTCGATCCTAGATATAGGCTGTGGCACGGGGCTCGTGGGGGCATATCTGGTCGGTCAAGGATATTCAGCGATCGATGGACTGGATTTTTCTTCTGAAATGCTCAGCCAAGCCAGAAGTAAGCGGATTTACCAGAAGCTGTTACCCGGTGATTTGAATACTGTGCTTGATATCCCGGACCAGACCTATGATGCAGGTATTTCCTGCGGGACGTTTACCCACGGCCATGTTAAAGCCGATGCCTTGGATGAGATTATCAGAGTGCTGAAGCCCGGTGCCTGCTTTGTATGCACAATTCATCGGGAGGTCTGGCAATCAGCAGGGTTTGGCACCAAATTTGCCCAACTCACGGCGTCAGGCGTTGCAGAACTGGAAAGCATGAACGAACAGCCTTTTTACAGGAATGCTCCTGCTGACGGCCGTTTCTGTGTTATCAGACGGTTATGACCGGGTTAGTCATGATTGTGCTTGGGGCTTGATGCGAGTGCTAGAATGAACGCAGCGGGCTGTTTGGTTTAGCGGTTAAGGAACGTTTTCTGGCGGCGGCAGTCGGTCTCCCTGGTGGCGATAAATTGTGAACCCGGTCAGGTCCGGAAGGAAGCAGCCGCAGCAATGAACCTATGCGGCAAGACCCTGTTTCAGCGAGAATAGGAACTGTATGAGTTACCAGGCATTGGCAAGACGCTGGCGTCCTCGGCACTTCAAAGATGTCGTCGGTCAGGAGCACGTTGTATCAGTGCTTACCAGTGCCTTGGACAATGAACGGGTTCACCACGCATTCTTGTTCTCGGGCACCCGCGGTGTCGGAAAAACTACTTTGGCAAGATTGCTGGCCAAAGCACTGAACTGCGAACAGGGTGTCGGTTCACAGCCATGTGGATCTTGTTCCGCCTGTCAGGGTGTGGATGAAGGAAGATTTATTGATCTGCTTGAGATCGATGCTGCGTCCAGAACTCGAGTTGATGACACGCGGGAGATTCTCGATAACGTCCAATACACCCCAACCCAGGGTCGTTGCAAGGTTTATCTGATTGACGAAGTCCATATGCTCTCAGGCCATAGTTTTAATGCTTTGTTGAAAACACTGGAAGAACCACCCGACCATGTTAAGTTTCTCCTGGCCACTACAGATCCCCAAAAGCTGCCAGCCACAATCATTTCCCGTTGTCTCCAGTTCAACCTGCGTGCTCTACCGCCTGACCAGATAGCAGCACAGCTGGACAAGATTCTGACAGCTGAAGAAATAGAGCACGACAACGAATCGCTGGATATTATTGCACGTGCCGCTTCGGGCAGTATGCGGGATGCGCTGAGTTTGCTTGATCAGGGTATTGCCTTTGGCAGCGGCCATGTGAGTGCTGATTCGATGCGGGACATGCTGGGAATGATCGAGACAAGACACGTAGATCACATACTCAGGGGTCTTGCCGCACATGATGGTGCCAGTGTCCTGGCTGTAGCAGACGACATGGCTGAGCGGGCGTTGGACTATATGTCTGCCCTTGATGATCTGCTTCTCGCGCTCCAGGATGTTGCTGTTTATCAAGTGTCTCCTCAAGGCTATGCGGCCAAGGGTGAAGTTTCGGCTTTCACCACTGAATTGGGCGACCAGATGAGTTCCGAGGACGTTCAGCTCTACTATCAGATTGCGTTATTGGCGAAGCGTGATCTGCATTTGGCACCCGATCCTGGGTCTGGGTTTCAGATGGCGCTTCTTAGAATGCTGACCTTCATCCCTGATCTGGCAGAAGACTCCGCTCCTTCCACGGGTCTCCCAGAGCGCCCACAGAAAAAAAGCCCTAGCAAAACCAAGGCAGTCAGACAAAAACCCGCCCGAGTGCGCAATGATGTGCGCGGGGAGGTCGTTGCAGAATCACCTAAGCGAGTCCTATCCGAGGCGAGCAACACACCTGACGCAGATCCGGCGGATCCGGAAATTTGGGCTGGCCTGGTCGCGACTGCCGATCTCACTGGAATTACCCGTGAGCTGGCAATGAATTTGGCACCACAGCGATTTGTCCAGGGTGTGCTTGAGGTAACTCTGGTGGAGTCGCTCGGGCACTTGGCCAATAAAGCCCGAATAGAGACTCTGGAGAAGTCGCTTTCGACCCAACGAAAAGCTGTTCTGAAACTAAAGATTGTGGAGCCGATGGAAGATACGGTTTCCTCGCCAACACCGGTGCAAACTGAGAAACGCCAGGCGGATGAGGCCAAGCAGGCAGCCTATCAGTCTATGCTCGAAGACCCGGCTGTACAGGAGATGATGAAACGGTTTGATGCAACAGTTGTGCCTGAGTCAGTCAGGCCCGCCAAAACGGAGGAGGCTGGAAAATGAAGGGACCGCTGGGAAATATTATGAAGCAGGCGCAAGCCATGCAGGAGAACTTCAAGCAAGCACAGGAAGAGCTGGCCCAGATCGAAGTCACTGGGACGTCTGGCGGCGGGTTGGTAGAAGTGATCATGACATGTCGGCACGATGTCCGGCGCATCAAGATTGATGATAGCTTGGTCAGTGATGACAAAGAAGTACTGGAAGATCTGATCGCAGCTGCAGTAAATGACGCGGTACGGCGTGTCGAGCAGGCGAGCCAGGAGAAAATGAGCGGGTTGACCTCGGGGCTCAATATACCAGGACTGAACATTCCCGGCGGGCTATGAAAGAAGGCCACACAATTGAGCAGCTCAAGCGTGCGCTTCGACGCCTGCCAGGTGTGGGACCCAAGACGGCTCAGCGGATGGCTTTTTATCTTCTCGAACGAGATCGGGATGGTGCCAGTCAGCTGGCTGAGGCACTCACCGAAGCAGTGGCTACCATCAAGCACTGTGCGCGATGTAACAATTTCAGTGAAGAGGAATTGTGTGCAATATGTGCTTCTGGAAAACGCGATGAGAGTCTGTTGTGCGTTGTGGAGACCCCGGCCGACCTGGCGACCATCGAGCAGGCGGGTGCCTTCTCCGGCTATTACCTGGTTCTGATGGGGCACCTTTCACCCCTGGATGGTATCGGCCCAGACGATCTAGCGGTCCAACACCTACTGAAAGTGCTGTCGGACTATCCAGTACAAGAGGTCATTCTGGCGACTAACCTGACAGTTGAAGGGGAGGCGACAGCGGATTATCTGTCGGATCTCATAGCGTTATCCGAAGTTCAGATCAGTCGTCTCGCCCGTGGCGTCCCGGTAGGCGGTGAACTTGAATATATGGATTCCAACACGCTTAATCAGGCGTTCTCCGATCGACGTACTGCTCGGGTTGAGTTAGCCTGAGTCAAGAACTGTACAAGCCTATTTTCCAGCCAATAGCGTGACAATCCGGGAAAATGTCCCTCAACAAAGCCTGTGTGGCCACCTTTGTCGCTGAGTTCTAATTGGACACCGGGACCGAGTTCGTGCACCTCAGGCAATAAATCCTGCGTCATGAACGGATCATCTTTGGCCTGAAGGATCAACGTTGGTGTGGTGATCCGTAGCAGGTGTTGTCGGCAGCTGTCAGTAGAGTAGTAGTGTTCGGCATCACGAAAACCGTGGAGGGGTGCAGTACCCAGGTTGTCGAATTCGCGAAAAGTTCGGGTTTTAAGTAGAGCAGGTATATCCAGACCGGTATCGTGCTGATCAGCTTTCCTGATAGCGGTTTTCTTCATCGACCTTATTAGCCAGTGTTGATAGATCCTGGAGAAGCCTTTTTCTAGTCGGGATGCACACTGTGACAGCTCGAAGGGAACCGAAACCGCAGCAGCTGCTGCCAAGGGGATTTCCGGGTCTTTCTGCCCAAGCAGTTTCAGGAGCATGTTTGCACCCAGAGAGTAACCTACTGCAAACAAGGGCATGTCCGGATTGTGTAGATGAAGCCAACGTATCACGTAATCCAGGTCGCCGGTTTCACCGGCGTGATAGGTTCTGGGGAGTCGGTTATTTTCTCCGCTGCAACCCCGAAAGTTCATCACACAAGGGCGAAACTGATGCTGGTTGAGGACTGAACATAACCCGCGTACATAGTGCGACTGGGAAGATCCCTCCAGGCCGTGAAGCACCAGAACTATGGGTCGGTCATGATTAACAGAGTCTGACCAATCCAGATCAAGAAAGTCCCCGTCTGTGAGTTCCAGGCGTTGACGCTGATAATTTACTTTGAGCCGGTGGCGGGCAAAAATAGGCCACAGCGTCTGTTGGTGTGGGTTTGCGCACCACCAGGCTGGCTTAAATGCAGAACAGACCTTCCTACGCCTGCCTAAATCTATTGAGCTGGCCACTCTGGCACCACCCGCAAGATCAGGTTCCGGGTTGAGTGAAGGTGAGTGGTTTACCGTAGACGCCGGGTCGGATTCTGCCGGACTCAAAGACCACCTGTCCGCCTACAATGGTATAGACAGGCCACCCCGTAAGTTCCAGGCCAGTGTATGGGCTCCATCCTGCACGGCTGAACACTTCTTCGTCTCTCACCGGATGGCACCGATCCATATCGACCAGGGTAAGGTCAGCATCAAAGCCTTCAACAAGCCAGCCTTTGTTTGGAATACCGTATGTCATGGCAGGGCCAATACTCATCCAGTTCTGCACCTGCTGTAGTGTGCATTTCCCAGCCTTGAACTGAGTGAGCATCAGAGGAAGGGATGTTTCCACACCCGGCATCCCGGCCGGAGAGTCGGGATAGGGTAGAGATTTTTCTTCAAGTGTGTGCGGCGCATGGTCTGTGGCAATGATATCGATAATGCCGTCTTTCAGACCGCACCAGAGAGAATCTGCGTTTTGGGGGCTACGAATCGGTGGGTTCATCTGAGCCCGGGCACCGAGTCGAGCGTAATCATCAGTATTCAGAAACAGGTGATTCGGAATTACTTCACAACTCACCTGGGCAGGCTTGTGCTGACGAAGGTATTCGACCTCGATTGCCGTCGACAGGTGAAGAACATGGAGGCGTCGGCCATATTTCTTGGATAGTTCCAGCGCCCGTTGGGTGGCGATGAGGGCGGTCTGGGGATCACGAATCTCAGAGTGGAGCTGGTGGGTTACCGCGTTGCTGGGGTCAGATAGGATAGCGGCTGTGCGTTGATTGATACGCTCTTCATCTTCGGCGTGTACCGCGATGAGGCGCTCGCCTGAGGAGAATATGCGGTCAAGAGATTTATCATCATCGACCAGCAGGTCCCCCGTGCTTGACCCCATAAAAATCTTGATCCCACAAGCAGGGTGTGTGGTGTTCAGGGATTGCAGATTGTCTCGAGTCGCACCGATAAAAAAACCGTAATTGGCAACACAAGTTTCTGCAGCCCGGTTCAGTTTCCAATCCAGCTGTACCTGATCTATTGTGGCGGGCTTACAGTTCGGCATCTCCAGGAAGCTGGTGACACCTCCTCTGACGGCTGCACGAGAACCTGACCCCAAGTCTTCCTTGTGGGTGGCTCCTGGCTCCCGGAAGTGGACCTGTGGATCGATGACACCAGGAAGCAGAAGATTACCGTGCGCATCAATGGTTTCTTCGGCTTCGCCGCTAATTGTCTGGTCGATCCGGTCGATCCTGCCGTTTTTGCAGGCAAGATCAGCGTTAACGATAGATCCGTCTGGTTGTGCGACCCGGGCGTTTTTGATGACGAGGTCGAACATTTTTCCTATGTACTAGCCGAGTAGTGTGCGGTCTCGCTATATTGTACGGTCCAGAGGCTTCTAGGCGGTAGTGTTGTGCGGTTGATTGTGTTGCTGAACGGAAACATAGTCGCACTGTTAAGCGAGTTGTTTTTCCCGGATTTCATCAAGGGTTTTACAGTCGATGCACTGGTTGGCCGTAGGGCGGGCTTCGAGGCGTTTTATCCCAATAGGTACTCCACAGCTGTCACAATAACCGTAGTCGCCACTGTCGATCATTCCGATTGACTCTTCGATTTTCTTGATCAGTTTTCGCTCACGGTCACGGGTTCTCAGTTCGAACGAACGATCGGTCTCCTGTGTTGCACGATCATTGGGATCGGGTAGGTTAATTGATTCATCCTGCATGGACATCACTGTCCTTTCGGTATCATCGATCAGTTCTTGCCGCCAGGCACTTAAGATCGCCTTGAAGTGGTCCTGCTGGTTGTCGTTCATGTATTGCTCCCGCTTCTTGGCCCGATAAGGCTTGATGCCGTGGATCAGTTCCGCGAGTTTTGTTTTTGCTGTGGCCATCTAGAAAATCGCTCTAATGAGATTAAGTTCCAAGCCCGGAGCTCAATGCCCCGTTTTCTCGAAAGCGGGCCGTTATACCAGAGTGATCCCTGCTGTGCAACCATTGTTAAGCGGGACCTACGGTCGCAAATATCGACTGAATTATGCCCATATCACGTTGTGTCCACGGTTTCACACCGGGAAACCAACGTGGCGTCGTCTCTCGCTCTATTTACCTGGAAACAGAAAAGTTCTGGCTGCGAAACGGGCAAGTTCAGATATAATGTAATGCCAGTTTGGACCAGATAATTCTAACAGCGAATTCTCGCGACGGCTGTGACGTTGGTCACCAGCCGCGAGCAATTGCATGTGGTGAGTCCCGAAAGAAATCCGATGCCCGTAAAACAGATGAGCTGAGTTGATGCAGCTCAAGAAACTCAACCTTTCTGGATTTAAGTCTTTTGTAGACGCTACATCTATTAGTATTCCGGCCGACTTTACTGGGATAGTCGGCCCGAACGGTTGTGGCAAGTCTAATGTCATCGATGCAGTACGCTGGGTTATGGGTGAGGCATCCGCCCGCAACCTCCGCGGTGAGAGCATGTCAGATGTCATTTTTAACGGTTCCGGTTCGCGGAAGCCCGTGGGCAAGGCTTCAGTAGAATTGCTATTTGACAATAGTGAAGGTACAGCGCCCGATGCATATGCCGCGTTTGCTGAAATATCTGTCAGCCGCACCTTGTCCCGTGATGGTACTTCTGAATACCTGATTAATCGCACCCGCTGCCGCCGAAGGGACATAACGGATCTATTCCGCGGTACCGGTTTGGGAGCCCGTTCCTATTCCATCATTGAGCAAGGCATGGTTTCTAGGATTGTAGAGGCCCGCCCAGAGGAGCTACGCAGCTTCGTTGAGGAAGCAGCCGGCATCACCCGCTACAAGGACCGGCGCCGAGAAACTGAAACACGCATTCGGCACGCACGGGAAAATCTCGACAGAATCGAAGATATTAGGAGTGAACTCGCGAGTCAGCTCCGCAGACTGCAGCGCCAGTCGCAGGCCGCCAGGCGTTATCAGAAGCTCCGAGATGAAGAATGGGTTGTCAACGGTCAGTTGCTTGCCGTGCGTTATGTGGTGATGAAACAGAGGAGTGAAGAGCATGACAGAAGCACGGCCCAGGCAAGAAATCAGGTCGAAGCTGAACTGGCCCAGCAGAGATCGCTTGAGAGCAAGGTAGAAGAGATACGCACACAACAGTCAGATGCCCAGAATCTGGTGAATGACATTCAGGCAGGGTTCTATACGGTGGGTGCTGAGGTCGCCTCGGTTGAACAAAAGATAGAGCATACCCGGGAAACCGAGCAGCAGCAGCGATCTGAGTTGGGTCGATTGACAGCTGATTTGGAATCGATCAGCACACAGTTGGAGCAGGATTTACTGGAACATCAAAAGCTGGAAGAGCTGATGTCCCGCAGTGAAGCACTGCGTACCAGTAGGGTGAGGAAGATCTAAAACTCCTTGAGGAAGAGGAGCAGCTTGATGTGGAGGGAACGAGGACGGTTTCTCAGCAACATGACCAGCAAGTTGAGGATAGGCGGGCTGATTTTCAGAAACTCGCGCAAAGCATAGAGGATGGCCGTCGTGCTGCAGAGAGCCTGGCCCAGCGTGTTGACGAAGGACGGAAGAGTATGCACGCAGCGAACAGTCGCCTTGAGAGCTTGATTGATTTACAGGAGTCGGCCCTGAAGCATGACGATCGCTATCAGGAGTGGCTGATTCGCCGGGGTCTTTCGCATGCACCCAGGCTTGCAGAAGAGGTCAAGGTCGCCGATGGCTGGGAGGCAGCAGCTGATGCGTTATTAGGGAACCGACTTGCCGGACTCGGTGTTGGCAGTATAGAAAATACCATTGCCGATGAAACTGCGCTGCCAGCCAGCAATTTGTTTTTTATTGAGTCTGGTCCAATTTCCAAAATTGGCGATGATTCTAAAACCCTGTCGAGCAAGGTACGCAGTTCACGCTATGACCTTCAGTCGGTGTTGGCAGGGGTCTATATTGCTGAAACACTGCCGGAAGCGATGCAAAGGCGAACTACGCTAAAACCGCACGAATGTGTGGTTACGCGTTGTGGGACCGTGGTCGGGAAAAACTGGGTCCGGGCACCACGCAGGCCAGATAACGAGACAGGCCTGCTGTCCAGGGAGGACGAAATAGATGGCCTACGCTCAGAAGTTTCCCGTCTCGTACCCGCTACCCAGGCGCTGGAAGATGAGCTCCTCACCGTCCGTGAACGGTTTCGCTTTCTAGAACAACAACAGCAGACTGAGCAACAAGAAGTGCACGGTTTACGCCTTACGCGGGATGAACACCGCCAGTCTCTGGCAGATAAGGAAGCCCGGTTTGCTCAGATTGAAACCAGACGACATCAGCTTGCCAGCGAAATGGAGGAACTTATCTCCGAGCTTGGTAAAACAGGAGAGGGGCTCGATGATGCCCGTCGGAATCTTGCTTTGGCGGAAAATGAGACAGGTTCGGTTGACAGCGATCGGGAAGTCCTGCTGAAGGAGAAGCAGCAGGTATCAGATGTACTTATTCAGGCAAGGCGTGCGGTACAGGATAATCGGGACCAATTGCACCGGGCCGAACTAGACCTTCAAGGTGTTAGGGCATCACTTGAGTCGATTCAGGCAGGTCGGGTACGACTGACAACGCAGCATCAACAGACTGCATTCCGCCTTCAGGAGCTAGAGCACACGTTACGTGTTGGTGTCGAGCCAGAACAGGTTTTGAGACAGCGACTGGACGAATTGCTCGATAGTAGAATCGAAGTCGAAACCAGGTTGACCGCTGCCAGAAATGATTGCGCCCAATTTGACGAGGCCCTCCGAGACACACAAGCACTGGTGTCGGAATGTGAACAAAGGGTAGCCGTAGCCAGGGATGCATTGCAAGAACAGCAATTAAAAGCTCAGGAACTCGATGTGCGGATGGATACGTTGCGCGAGCAGATCGAAGCGAGCAAATATGTCCTTGAGAAATTGCTGGCCGAATTGCCCGATGACGCAGAAGAATCTCTCTGGGCGGAGAAATCCCAGCAGCTGGGCGAAAAAATAGCCAAGATAGGGCCTGTAAATCTGGTAGCTATTGAAGAATTTGAAGAGCAATCTGAACGAAAGAGCTACCTGGACAAACAACATGCTGACCTTGTCGAGGCTCTTGACACACTCGAGAGTGCGATCAAAAAAATCGATAGGGAAACCCGAGATAGATTCAAACAGACATTTGATAACTTGAACGCTGGATTTATCGAGTTTTTCCCACGATTGTTTGGGGGTGGAAATGCTGTCCTCGAACTGACTGAGGGAGACTATCTGACTGCCGGTGTTACAGTGATGGCCAGACCTCCCGGTAAGCGCAACAGTACGATCCACCTGCTTTCAGGTGGAGAGAAGGCACTGGCAGCAGTCGCCCTGTTGTTCGCACTATTCCGCCTCAATCCAGCCCCCTTTTGCATTCTTGATGAGGTTGATGCACCGCTCGATGATGCGAATGTAGTTCGATATTGCCAGACTCTAAGGACCCTTTCAGAGCGTTCGCAACTGATCGTAATAACGCACAACAAGAT
>LUSG01000185.1 GCA_001629395.1 Gammaproteobacteria bacterium REDSEA-S15_B12
GCGTAATCGAGATAGGTTGTATCGAGGTTTCAGACCGTCGGATTAAAGAACACGTTTTTCATAGTTACATTAATCCGGATAGGCCGGTCGACTTGGAAGCGCAAGAAGTGCATGGGCTTACCACAGAATTTCTGTTGGACAAACCGAGATTTCCAGAAATCCTAGACGAATTTTTGTCGTTTATTGAAGGCTGTGAACTGGTTATTCACAACGCATCATTCGACGTTGGATTCTTGAACAATGAAATTAGATTAATGGATTCGACACGTGGAAAAATCGAGGATTATTGCCAGGTCGTAGACAGTCTGACACTGGCTCGACAACTGCATCCCGGCCAGCGAAACAGTCTCGATGCATTAGCTAAACGCTATCAGGTCGATACCAGTCAGAGAACCCATCATGGGGGTCTACTGGATGCAAGGATTTTGGCAGAGGTCTATCTCGCAATGACTGGTGGACAGGCAGACCTCTCTTTTGACGTGCGTGAGCCGCAAAAGAAGTTTGGAGAGAGTAATCGGGATGTCGATCGGGATTCGGTAAGAGATCCCAGCAGTAGAGCTGGCTTTTCAGACGACAGATTTATAGTTATTTCGGCCAACGAGGATGAGATTTTAGAGCACAATAAATGGCTCGACAGGTTAGGTGATAACTGTGTCTGGAGATCTGACCCGGAGCCTTGATTGAACCGCGCTGAGTATAAAATTGCACTGAACAATTCCTGATCTTCTGGGTATGTAGGTCTCAAGTTTTAAGAGAGTGATTGTTTCAGCTAATAATTAGGGGGAGAAGAAAAATGGATGACAACCGAATATACCCGGTCGCCTTACGCAATTCAGAAGATGCCTACATTGATGAGGCCCGCTACCAAGAGATGTATCGCCGGTCCATTGACAATCCCGAAGACTTTTGGTCGCAACAGGCCGAGAAATACCTGACTTATTCCAAGAAGTGGGATCGGGTTATGGATTATGACTACGTCACTGGAGCAATTGCATGGTTCAGTGGTGCAAAACTCAATGCAACGGTTAATTGTATTGATCGTCATCTTGAGGACCGAGGTGATCAGATTGCGATTATATGGGAGGGCGACGATCCATCTGAACAGCAGCATATTTCATACAAAGAGTTGCATGAAAATGTTTGCCGATTTGCCAATGTTTTGAAATCACGTGGAGTGGAAAAAGGAGATCGGGTATCTATTTATATGCCAATGATTCCTGAGGCTGCGGTCGCTATGCTGGGGTGTGCTCGAATCGGGGCCGTACACTCCGTGGTTTTTGGCGGCTTTTCTCCAGATTCGCTAAGAGATCGTATCCTCGACTCAGATTGCCGTGTTGTTGTAACAGCAGACGAGGGACCCCGTGGAGGACGACCAGTCCCCCTTAAGGCAAACGTTGAAGCGGCGCTTGCGGAATGCCCAGATGTACATACCACAATTATTGTACGCAGGACGGGTGCTGAAGTACCTGGTGAGGCAAAACGAGATATCTGGTATCACGAAGCTATGGCAACTGTATCGCCGGATTGTGAGCCTGAAGAAATGGATGCAGAGGACCCTCTGTTTATCCTCTATACGTCAGGTTCTACCGGAAAGCCTAAGGGCGTGTTGCACACGACCGCGGGCTATCAACTCTATGCAGCGATGACTCATCAACTGGTGTTTGATTATAAAGACGGTGAAGTCTATTGGTGTACAGCTGACGTTGGTTGGATCACGGGTCACTCATATATTGTCTATGGCCCTTTGGCCAACGGTGCAACTACATTGATGTTTGAGGGAGTGCCAACCTATCCCGACGGGAGTCGTTTCTGGAATATTGTGGATAAACATTCCGTCAACATTTTCTACACAGCACCAACGGCTATTCGGGCGCTGATGAGTTTAGGCGATGGGCCCGTGCTAAGTTCTGATCGTACTAGCCTTCGTATATTGGGCACTGTAGGTGAGCCGATCAACCCTGAAGCCTGGGAATGGTATTACCGAGTCGTGGGAGATCAACAGTGCCCAATTGTAGATACATGGTGGCAGACAGAAACTGGCGGTATTCTAATTACACCACTGGTTGGCGCGACGCCACTGAAGCCGGGATCGGCAACCAGACCATTTTTTGGAATCCAGCCAGTGCTTCTGGATGATGAAGGGAACGAGGTAGATGGTGCGGGTGTGGGTAATTTGGTTATCAAGCGCTCATGGCCGGGACAGATGCGAACGGTGTACGGGGATCACGACCGCTTCGTATCTACCTATTTTGCCACGTATCCTGGATATTATATGACTGGAGACGGTGCACGCAGAGATGAGGACGGTTATTACTGGATCACGGGCCGAGTCGATGATGTTATTAACGTTTCGGGTCATCGAATGGGAACAGCTGAGATTGAAAGCGCTCTGGTATTGCATGACTTGGTCGCGGAGGCAGCTGTTGTTGGATACCCACACGAAATCAAAGGACAGGGTATCTACGGTTATGTCACATTGATGGTAGGTAGTGATCCCAGTGACGAACTTAAGAGAGATCTCGTTAATCTTGTGCGAAAAGAAATAGGCCCGTTTGCAACACCCGATATTATCCAGTGGGCACCCGGTCTGCCGAAAACCCGCTCGGGAAAGATTATGCGTCGAATTCTGAGAAAGATAGCCGCCAGTGAAATTGATAACTTGGGAGATACATCGACTCTGGCGGATCCTAGCGTCGTAGACGATTTGGTGGCTAAGCGGCCAAATCAATAGCCTGTCAGTTGTTCTCGGAGTGAAAGGCAGTTAAAATCCGCTACCCTAAATAATCTAATTAACTCCTTGCTTCACTGTGAAGAGCAGGAAGCTCGATCCATAGGGAGAAATTTATGCGCCATTACGAGATAGTGTTTCTCGTCCATCCCGATCAAAGTGAGCAGGTTCCTGCAATGACTGAACGCTATAAGGGGTTTATAGAGAATGCGGGCGGTCAGCTACACAGGCTGGAAGACTGGGGCAGGCGTCAATTGGCCTATCCTATTGAGAAGGTTCACAAAGCCCATTACGTGTTGATGAACGTGGAGTGTGATCAACCAACGCTCGACGAAATGAACGACTTGTTCAAATTTAACGATGCAGTTATCAGGAATCTGGTTATTAAAAAGAAGAGTGCGGTAACCGAACCGTCATTCTTGGTGCAAAGTGGGGAAAGCAGTGATGTCGGACCTGAGCCTGAGAGGTTGAGTAACGAGGCCGTAGAAGCAGCGGATACCAGTGAGAATTCGGGCCCTGATAAAGAAAAGGATGGTGAGGTAGTAGATGAGCCGTCGTTGGCTGACTACAAAGACTTGGATACTCTTAAATCCTATATTACTGAGACAGGGAAAATAATTCCCAGTAGAAATACCGGAACCAAGCCGCGCTATCAGCGCCAACTGGCGACTGCGGTTAAAAGAGCGCGTTACCTGGCTTTACTTCCGTATAGTGACCAGCATTAGGACTGTTTTAGACCGGTGTTTTGGAGAGAATGACAGATGGAAATCATACTGCTGGAAAACATACAAAACCTTGGAGAGTTAGGAGACGTAGTGCGGGTGCGATCTGGTTATGCCCGCAATTATCTTGTGCCACAAGGCAAAGCGGCATGGGCAACTGACGATGCGAAGGCGCAGGTTGAATCACGCCGCAAAGAACTCGCAAAGCTGGATAGTGAAAGAATGGATGCCGCAAAGGCTAAGATCGACTTATTGCCAGAATCTGTGACTGTCGCCCGTAGGGCCGGCGAAGAGGGTAGATTGTTTGGCTCTGTATCAGCGATAGATATTGCAGAATTATTACAAAATGCGGAACTGGCTATCCAGCGCTCTGAAATCGATATGCCAAAAGGATCAATTAAAGAATTAGGAGAACATGAAATACAGATAATACTACACCCACAGGTCAGGCAATCGCTGAAGGTTGTAGTGACTGCTGAACAGGTAGAAGATGGGGAGGGCGTTGAGGAAGAAATAATAGCCTGAGTTGTATGTGTTATTTACCCCATGAGCCGGACAAAATGTCCGGCTTTTTCGTGTATCC
>LUSG01000186.1 GCA_001629395.1 Gammaproteobacteria bacterium REDSEA-S15_B12
GGGTCGAATTCTGCAATGCGCTGACGCGTTTCGGGGGTATGAAAGGGCTTGTCTTCCGGTGACCGCGTCGGCAACAGCGTCATCAGTTGTTGGCAAACCTGCTTCGCGTCGCCGACCAGTGCGACGTCAGCCGAATACCACTGCCCTACATGGGTTCGTTCGCTATCGACCTGGATCAAGGGCACAGCCGGAATCGCGGAACCAAAACTGGTTGTCCAGAAATTAAGGCTGGCACCGAAAACTATGATGCTGTCTGCCTGATCGATGTAATGTCGCCCCACCGAGTGAGTGAAAGAACCGATAATCCCAATCTGATAAGGGTGACCACGGAACATCTCCTTGGCCCGCGCCGTGGTGAGAAGCAGAGCACCGAGTCGATCAGCAAGTTGTTCCAAAGCCTCTTTCGCACCGGCGCGGTGTGCGCCCAGACCAGCAATAATAAGGGGCCGTTGACTCCGGCCCAGACAATCGACAGCCAATTGAACGGCCTCGGGTCGCGCAGACTCTGCCTGGGTTTCGGGTACCACGACAGACAGTGCTGGATCAGCATCGTTCCAGTCGAGTTTTGCGAGCTGGATGCTGGTCGGTAGCAGCAGAGCAACTGCATTACCCTGCATAGCCATGCCAGCAGCATCGGCCAGCGACGTGCGTGCACCGGTGGCGCTCGTCGCGCGAAATACCTGCAATCCAGCGGCAGTCAACACACCCAGGGCATTGAATGCTTTGTAGTCTGGACCCAGCGCGTTGGTTGATGACGTTCCATAGGCAGCGTCTCCATAAATAATGAGCACACGTGAGCCAGTGCGGGCAGCGTAAACGGCGGAATGCAGACCATTGGCCGTGGCCGGTCCGCGCCCAACCACCGCAATGCCCAAGGAACCGGAAGCATACGCATAGCCCTCGGCCATCGAAATGGCGGCATTTTCATGCCGGGCACCGTGAAAGGTGATGCCAGCTATATCGAGTGCGGTCACGAACAACACCGTGTCATCACTCATCAAGCCAAACACTGCTTCAACGCCGAGCGATTTGATGTCGGCTGCCAGTGCTTCGTAGACAGGCACTGGGTAACTACCATTTGCTGTATTCATATCTCCTTCCCCTTGATAACTACCAATTGATTTTGGACTGTGCATCAACTGACCAGTGATCCCACTTCCCGGTCAATGATCTCGGGTGCCTCGTAAACCACGGCATGCCCCACGTCAGGCAACCAGACATTCCGGGCATCTGGAATCTCAGCGCCCAGCCTTTCCGAATGCCACCGTGGACAGGTTCTATCCTGCTCACCACACACAACGATTGTCGGCACTTTGATCTGTCCTAATGCCGGGTAATGATCCTCCCTGACCTGAAAATCAACCAGTGATACCCGGTCCTTTTGACTGTTTGCAGCCAGTATCGCACGAGTAACCTCAACATGCTCTTCCTTGGCAACTTTTCCAAAGAGCGTGCGAATAAATATCCGGCCCAACCACCTCGAGGACAGGATCAACGGCATCAGCCCGACCCTGATCAGCGGAATCTGCAGTTGGTTCTGAAGACTGCCCTTAGCGGCGATCCCCGCATGCCCACTGACCAACAGCATTGCCTGCAGTCTTGCCTTCACCACCTCGGGATAGTGTTCAGCCAGCACCACAGCCAGAAAAGCGCCCATCGAGTGTCCTACCAGTATGCCTTCTTTAACGTCAAAATATTCAAGTACCGTTCTATAGTCACCTGCCATCTGGCGCGACCCGAGACCGTCACCACCGATGCTCGACTGCCCGTGCCCCCGCTGATCAAAAAGAATGATTCGAACATGCCTAGTGCACAGTTGTTCCAGTACAAGGTTAAAGCAGCGCAGTTCGTTAAAGATCCCATGGGCCAGCACCACCGTTGGTCCCTCGCCCTGTGCAATACAGTGCAGACGGGTACCATCAGGCCGTTCAATAAATGTCCTGACCCCCTCAGGTGTGCGGGTAAGCCTTTCCAGATCCTTAACCACCGTCATTGTCCTTCCAACAACTGTGCACCATAAGCAAAGATTCCCGGGGTCCCGCCAGTATGAACAAAAAGGACAGTCTCCTGGGAATCAAGCTCCTGTGCTCGTTGCAGACAGCCAGCGAACGCTTTACCAGTATAAACAGGGTCAAGCAGGAGCGCTTCGTGGTGGGCTCCCAGTCTAATCGCCTCACGTGTCGGGAAATTCAGCTGGCCGTAACCAGGCGCAAGAAAATCATCCCGTAGATAAATATCTGCGTCTGTGACGCGGGACTGCACTTCCAGCAGTTCTGCAATCTCGCGGCATCGCGCTCGAATTCTAAGCTCCTGCGCAGCGGAATCTCGGCGTACACAGATTCCCAGCACACGAATCGATGATCCCAGCATCCGCAACCCAAACAGCAAGCCAGCATGTGTGTGTCCGCTGCCGGATGCCACCACGATCTCACTGACCTCCCGATCAATCGCAGTCAGTTGCGAGACTATTTCCTGTGCCGCAATCACATAACCCAATGCGCCTAGTGGCGGATAACCGGGAGCCAGGGGAATAACATACGGACGGCGCCCCTGCACCCTGAGATCATCTGCGATCTCGTGAACCCTCCGGTCGGCTCCTGACTCGTCCTCGCCATCTGGATAACTGTGAATAGTTGCACCCAGCAACTGATTGAGAAGAACGTTTCCTGAATCCCGGTACAAAGCGTCCGTACTCTTCACCCGTTCTTCGAGCTGAATGTGGCATGTCAGCCCATATCGAGCTGCTGCTGCTGCCGCAGTTCGTACGAAATTCGACTGCACCGCACCAGTAATCAGGATCGTATCGGCATCTTGTGAAAGCGCGTCACCAACGTAGTACTCGAGTTGGCGTACCTTGTTACCGCCAAGAGCAAGACCGGTGCAATCATCACGCTTGACGTACAGCACCGCACCGCCGATTTTCACACTTAGGCTTGGAAGATGCTCAATAGGAGTTGGTGTATGGGCCAGAATTGCACGAGGCAGTTTTTCGAGCTTTTCCAGACCGTTCCCCACGATCAGGTCCTCATTAGGGTAAACCCCGCGTTAACAAAAAGACCCAGCGAGGTCGCGGTGAGTAAAACAACTGTGATTCTGATGAACATGCGCTCCGTGATTCGTGACGCCAGGATTCGGCCGGCCAGTATCCCGACCAGGGTTGCTGGTATGAGTGCAGCGGTGACTTTTAATGTAGCAGGGCTCACCCCGACCATTAAAGCCTGTAATGTAATTGCCACCGGATAGGAAAATACAAAAAGGGCCAGGATTGTCGCCCGGATCGCCTCTGGTGTGACCCCTAAACGAACCATCCGGGCGACAGGCAGTGGACCCGGTATCGCAAGACTCGCATTCATGATTCCGGCCATTATGCCGACTGTCAGGTCTCTCACTGTACTCGAAGCACGAGGCAGTATGGTCGCACGACCACCGACCCGACCCGTTACGAACAGGACAGATATCATAACAACCAGTCCAGTCAGAACTTTCAGCAGAATCAGATCAATAACCAGAAAAATCACGACACCCAGGGGTATACCCACGCCTGACCCAATCACAAGTAATCTGAGTAGGCGCCGGTCCACAAATGATCGCAATGATGGCACCAGAATCAGAGCGATCAGAAAACTCAGCATGATAGCAACCTGAATCGCACTACTGCTGTTCAACGCAATCAGCAGAACTGGTACAGAGATTAAGCCAAAACCAAACCCAGTCGCAGTCTGTACAAGAGCAGCGCAGAAAACGAGAAAATGCAGAAGAATCCAGTAGCTTTCCGGCACAATGAACAGTCGCTCTTAATATTGGGCTCTACCGCCTGATACATCAAAACAGGCCCCAGTGGAATAACTGCAGGCCGGACTCGCCACGAAGGCCACCATGTCGGCCACCTCTTCGACCTGGCATAGACGGCCCATCAGGGTCCTTTTCTTGATTCCCGCGATATAGTCATCACTCATCTCCTGCATCAAATCAGTTTCGGCAAGTGTCGGGGTAATACTGTTGGCAGTGATACCAAATGATGCCAACTCGCTGGAAATGCCCTTCATGAAGCCAATGACCCCGGCCTTGGCTGCATTGTAGGCACAGACGTTGGCGATCCCTTCTTTACCGGCCTGGCTGGCAATGCTGACAATACGTCCGTATCCGACTTGTTTCATATGTGGCACGATGGCACGCGTACATAGAAAGACTGCAGTCAGATCGACCCCAATCACCCTCTCCCAGTTTTCCAGTGGATAGTCCTCGACCGGTACCTGGGGACCGTTAATACCCGCATTGTTGACCAATATATGGATCTGCCCTGCTGTTGCCTGTGCCGACTCGACAGCTGATTGAATCGCATCCCGGTCGGTGACGTCGATCCGTTCAACCCCAAGAAACCTTTTGTTGCCGACGATTGGGGACGGTTCCTGATCCCAGCCAAACACGCGAACACCGCGTTGCATTAAACGCTCGGAAATCGCCAGCCCGAAGCCTCTGGCAGCCCCCGTCACGATGGCCACCTGACCTATCATACTGTTATCGCTCATCAGCTTTATCCGTTCTGAAGTGTCTCCGGTTAAGCGGAAGAATATCATTCCACCTTATCGGCGACCCTGGATTACGATTGAGATACCGGGTATCTTGACCACTGGCTCAAACACGGGAATACCTAAACCTATGCGACCACGCCTGTGGAATCCGGAAATGGAACTGATGTCGCACTCCGAAATGCGGGCGTTGCAGCTTGTCAAGCTCAAGTCCCTGCTCAATCGGGTCTATGAGCAATCAATCCGCGGAACCTGGCAAGCCTGGAGCACTACCAGGACTACCCGTTTTTCGATAAAGACGAAGAACGTGCCAGCCAGGAGGCTTCCAGGGAGACAGCGCGACACACGTTTGGTCTGCACATCACCTGTAATCCAAGATCTGTTAACCGCGTGTCATCTTCCTCCGGGACCACCGGATCACCAACTTATAGCGGCTTTACCCTAAAAGACCGTGAAATCACCAATGACAACCAGGCCCGTGCCCTGGTTCGCCTCGGCATAGAACCCGGTGATGTGGTCATGCACGCCAGTGTTCTCTCGATGTGGATCGCCGGTATCCCGGGGGTTGATTCAATGATGGCCTATGGCGTCTGCCTGGTACCAGTCGGTGCCCTCAGCGGGGTTGAACGGGTCGCGCAGATCGCTCGCGATACCCGGCCCAAATCGATCAAATGCACGGTTTCCTTTGCTCAGTATCTGGCCAAACACATGGAAGAGCGCACCGGCATTGATCCTGCGACACTTGGTCTTGAAAAAGTCGTGGTATTCGGGGAACCGGGCGGCTCAATACCGCAGATCTACGAGCCTCTGGAAAAAAGTTTTGGCGGCGCGATGGTACACGACATCATGGGAGCAACCGGCTGCCACAGCCCGACCGGCATTTCCTGCGAAGAGCACAACGGCATTCATTTCTATGCCGAGGACAACGCCATGTTCGAGATCTGCGATCCCGAATCGCTCCAGTCCCTGCCCATTGAGGACGGTGTTGAAGGGGAGATCGTGTTTACGGGCCTAGAGCGGGAGTGCGGGCCGCTGATCCGCTGGCGAGACAAGGATATCATTCAGGTCACTACCGAACCGTGCCGTTGCGGTCGCCCTGGACCGCGAATGCTGTTCAAGGGCCGTGTCGACGATATGCTGCTGGTTAAAGGTGTCAATGTATTTCCCAACGCGGTCCGCGATGTCATCAATAAAACCTCGACCCTTACAACCGGCAACATTCGTATCGTCAAGTCCAGCCCAGGTCCGGTAGTCCCGGCACCGGTACTCGTAAAAGTCGAAGTCAAAGCGGGCTTGCCGGATCAAAAAAAACAGACGCTTGCGGGTGATCTCGACAATGCCATCCACCACCAGCTTCGGTTTCGGGCTACATTCGATTTTATCGATGAAGGTGAGTTTGAGCTATTAAAAGGTGCTACAGGAAAAACCCACCTGGTTGAACAAATCAATGAACAGCACGGACCACTGGGTCGAAACGACGAACAAAGGAACATTTGATGCAAACCTATAGAGGAAGCTGCCACTGCGGCACCGTCGTATTCGAGATCGAAGCTGAAATCGACCATGTATCCGTTTGCGACTGCTCGATTTGCTGTAAGAAAGGCATTCTGCATTTCCCCGTCCAGGACGAACACTTCACGCTTACAGAAGGTAGGGAGAGCCTTTCTCTTTACCAATTCGGCACACACGAAGCGAGTCACTGGTTCTGCAATTGCTGCGGCATCCATACTTTCGGAAGGCCACGAATGGACCCGAGTCGGTATACCGTAAATGTGCGCTGTCTTGATGACTTCGACGATATTGTAGAGGGTGCTCTTGAAAAGTCGTTCAATGGCAAACAGCACCCGCTAGACCAGTAAGCAACCACACGCTTAAATACCATCCCTGCAGACAATGACAACGCAATGAATGACCTGAATCGAGTGCTTTATGAGTGCCGCGGCCACGTCGGTGTGATCACGCTGAACAGACCTGAAGTTCTGAATGCGTTTGATCGGGACATGTATGAAGGTGTCAACCGTGCGCTGCAACTTTTCCGTGACGACAGTAATGCCTACATGGTGACCGCAAAGCCACTCATTGCTGCAGTCCATGGGCATTGTATTGGCGAAGGCGTGAATCTCATGCTCGCCTGCGACCTGGTTGTGGCTGACGAAACAGTCAAAGTCGCCGTGTCCGAGGCCCGGATTGGGATCAATGCTGTGGATATTCCTCTTAAACTTGCCCGCAAGATCGGCTATGCCAAGGCTTTCGCGCTACTCGTACCGGGTGACGCTAAGGACTCCGCTTGGTGCCAGGCAGCCGGGCTGGTGGAGATCGTCACGCCGGTGGGCGAGGCACAGTCCCGCGCATTCGAACTCGCGACAGAAATCGTACAGAGCTGTGCACCCCTGGCAGTACAGGCCCAAAAGGAAACACTCTGGCGAGCTGTATTTGAAGGCGAAGCAGCAGGCCGACGTGCGGGCATGAACTGGCGCGAACTCACCCGATCCTCTCAGGATTACGCTGAAGGCCAGAAGGCTTTTATTGAAAAAAGAAGCCCTGTTTTTAAAGGCCAGTGAACGTGGCCTGTGTAACCGTCTGAACCATGTTTGAGCGAACACTTTTCGCCGAGGAACACGAGATCTTTCGTAGATCAGTCGCTCATTTTGTTGATGAACAGATCGTACCCCATCACTCGCGGTGGGAAAAAGAAGGTCAAGTCAGCCGGGAGGTCTGGCATGAAGCCGGCCAGGATGGCCTGCTGTGCCCCACCATACCCGAACAATACGGGGGAGCAGGTACGGACTTTCTGTTCAGCGTGGTGATTCTGGAAGAACTGGCACGGGCTGGCACGATGGGACCTGGGTTTTCGCTGCACTCCGATATTGTCGCCCCGTACCTGCTTCACTACGGTTCCGAATACCTAAAAGCAAACTGGTTGCCCAAGATGGCCGCCGGTGAGGCGATTGGCGCGATTGCAATGACAGAACCCTCAGCCGGATCCGACCTGCAGAACATCCGGACCACCGCCCGGCGGGATGGGGACGACTTCATTGTCTCCGGTCAGAAAGTATTTATCACCAACGGTCAACTCTGTGACATCGTGATCACCGCCTGCAAAACTGACCCCGACGCTGGCGCCTCAGGCACCAGCCTGATCCTGGTGGAAACCGATCGACCCGGATTCGAACGTGGCCGTAACCTGGACAAAATCGGATGGAAGGCGCAGGACACCTCGGAGCTTTTCTTCGACAACGTCCGTGTACCGGTGGCAAATCTCGTCGGTGAGGCGGGTCGAGGATTTATCCAGCTTATGGAACAGCTGCCGCAGGAGCGCCTACTACAAGCAATCCGCGCAGTCGCAACTGTCGAGGCCGCACTGGACTGGACTGTCGAATACACCTCAGAACGAAAAGCCTTCGGCCAGTCGATCTCAAACTTTCAGAACACGCAGTTTACGCTCGCAGACGTAAAGTCGAAAACAGTGATGCTCCGGGTTTTCGTGGATCGCTGTATACAGATGCATCTCGAAGGAAAACTCGATGCAGTTGACGCCGCCATCACCAAACTGCTCGCCTCGGAGATGCTTTGCGAACTGCTGGATGACTGCCTCCAGTTGTTCGGTGGTTACGGTTATATGTGGGAATATCCTATCGCTCGAGCCTGGGCTGACGCTCGAATGAGCCGCATCGCCGGTGGTACCTGTGAAATCATGCGGGAAATCATCGGCCGCAGCCTGGTCGGCAAGATTTAGTGCTGAATCGCCAGTAACACGCGATTAAATAATCGGCAAATCTCGCTGAGCGGGGTCGGCGTCTGCCAAAGGCAGCCGGTAACAAATCACTATAGACTGTAAAATGTGTATGAGCGAACCGCACCCAAGGCTCTTGATCGTGCGGTGAAACCCGAACTGACGCTGACTGGAGTTACTCAATGGCCCTAGGCATATTGGCAATTGGCGGATATCTGCCGAAAGCGCGTCTGCAGCGTACAGACATTGCAAACGCGAACGCCTGGTTCAACCCCGCGCTTAAAGGACTGGCCAAGGGTGAACGAACCATGGCCAACTGGGATGAAGACAGTGTCACGATGGCCGTGGAGGCAGGACGGGACTGCCTGACTGGTATTGACCGCAATATTGTCGCCGGTATTTATATGGCATCGACCAGCTTTCCATTTCAAGACCGGCAAAATGCCGGGATCGTTGCCGATGCACTCAATCTATCCACTCGAATCCAGACCCTGGACATCTCATCATCGCAACGGGCAGGTTCTTCTGCCCTGTTGACCGCACTGCAGTCTATTCACAGTGCTGAAGGGCCGATTCTGGTTTCAGCCAGTGAAAAACGCCGTACTCGCGCTGCCAGCCCGCTCGAATTGACCACCGGCGACGGTGCAGCGGCTGTTCTGGTCGGTGAAGGGGAGCCGATCGCCCGCTATATTGGAGGCCATACAGAGGCTGTTGATTTTGTCGACCATTTTCGCGGTGAAGGTGAGACCTTTGACTACAGCTGGGAAGAGCGGTGGGTGCGCGATGAGGGTTACATGAAGATCGCACCAAACGCTATCAACAACCTGCTGGATAAAGTTGGTGTTTCAGCACAGGACATCGACAGATTCTGCTTCCCGGTTGCCATGCGCCGAGCGGCCTCGGGTCTTGCACGCAAGATTGGAATTGCAGAAAACTCCGTGGCGGATAACTTACAAAGCAGTTGCGGCGAGACCGGTAGTGCCCATTCTCTGGTGCTATTGGTGCACGCCCTGGAGCAGGCCAAACCGGGTGAGAAAATTCTGGTCGCAGGTTTTGGCCAGGGCTGCGATGTTCTGCTGTTTGAAGCCACCGAGGCAATCAAGACAGCAGGTGATCGCCTGGCCATCGGTGGACATCTTGCTCACGGTCGAGCAGAGAATCGATATACACGCTATCTTTCATTCAACAACCTGTTAACAATGGAGCGCGGTATCCGGGCAGAAGTCGATAAACAGACCGGGTTAAGTACGCTGTACCGAAACAAGGGGATGTCACAGAAACTGCTGGGCGGACAGTGCTCGGAATGCGGCACGTGCCAGTTCCCCAAATCGAAAATCTGTGTCAACCCGGACTGTGGTGCGATCGGTAGCCAGGCAGATGAGCCCTTTGCCGACAAAGCGGCAAAACTCAATTCCTATACCGCCGATCGCTTGACTTATTCCCCCGATCCCCCAACCTATTTCGGCATGGTACAGTTTGAAGGTGGCGGTCGGATGATGAGTGATCTCACCGACATTGACCCAGACATTGAACTAGAGGTAGGGATTTCCATGCGGATGGTGTTCCGAGTCAAGGACTACGATATGCTGCGCGGCTTCCGCCGCTACTTCTGGAAAGCAACTCCGCAAAACGATACACACTGAGGAGGCTCAACTATGGCATCAGGCATCAAAGACAAGGTCGCAATTCTAGGCATGGGATGCTCCAAATTTGGCGAGCGCTGGAACGACAATGCTGAAGACTTAATGGTCGAGGCTTACGCCGAGGCCCTGGAAGACAGTGGTATCGAGACAAGCCAAATCGAAGCGGCCTGGCTGGGCACTGCCATCGAGGAGCAGCATGTGGGCAAGTCGGGCATCCCGCTGGCAATGGCGCTTCGACTTCCCTACATTCCTGTGACGCGAGTGGAGAACTTCTGTGCCAGCGGCACCGAAGCATTCCGCGGTGCAGTTTATGCCGTGGCTTCGGGTGCCTGTGACATAGCACTCGCTCTTGGCGTTGAAAAACTCAAAGACACCGGTTACGGCGGACTACCACAGCGAGGCCGCGGCTCTGTCAATGATCTATTTTGGGCAAATGCGTCGGCACCGGGCTCATTCGCCCAACTGGCAACCGCATACTCGGCAAAACACAAGATTCCAGCTGAGGATCTGAAACGGGCGATGGCCCATGTCTCGGTAAAAAGCCATGACAACGGGTCGCGTAACCCTAAAGCACACCTTCGCAACAAAATTGACGAAGATAAGGTCATGAATGCGCCCATGATCGCTGAACCGCTGGGTCTTTTTGACTGTTGCGGCGTAAGTGACGGTGCGGCGTGCGCGATCGTTACCCGGCCGGATATCGCTCGAGGACTGGGCAAGAAAGACCTGGTTACGGTAAAAGCCCTGCAGCTGGCGGTTTCCAACGGCACCGAATCACAACACAATTCCTGGGACGGCAGCTACTTTGCCACCACCCGTAAAGCTGCCGAACGATCTTATCAGGAGGCCGGTATCACCAAACCACGTGATCAGATCAGCATGTTTGAGGTTCACGACTGCTTCTCAATTACCGAGGTCATCACCATGGAGGATCTTTACATCTCCTCAGAAGGCACTGCTGTCAAAGACATCATGGACGGTTTTTATGATGCCGACGGAAAAGTACCCTGCCAGATCGATGGCGGCTTGAAATGCTTTGGACATCCCATCGGCGCCTCGGGCCTGCGAATGATCTACGAGATGTACCTGCAGATGAATGGTCGAGCCGGAGAACGGCAGCGTGAGCAGGACCCAGTACTGGGCATGACCCATAACCTCGGCGGCTATCCTCACCAGAATGTCTCCTCCATCACGATCGTCGGCAAGGAAGGCGCCTGACACAAGTTAGATCTGATCTTTTTAAGGATGAGCTGAAAATGAAAATGAAAGCCGCTGTACTGTACGAACCAAACAAACCCATGGTCGTGGAAACCATAGAACTGGAGGAACCCAAAGAGGGTGAAGTGCTGGTTCGCATTGTTGCAGCAGGTGTCTGTTATTCCGATTACCACATCATGTTGGGCGAATGGACTCACCTCCTGCCTGTTGTACTCGGGCATGAAGGCGCCGGCGTGGTCGAGCAAGTGGGGCCTGGTGTCTCACGCCTTACACCGGGCCAGTCGGTCATCCTGAATTTTCGCGCTAACTGCGGAACTTGCCACTACTGCATCATCGGTCGCCCGGTGCTGTGTAACGGCGTGGATTCCCCCAGGAATACAATGTTCGATGGCAGCAGTCGCTTGAGCAAAGACGGCAAGACAATTCACCATTTTGCGCGTACATCATGCTTTGCCGAATATGCGGTTGTTCCCGAATCTGGTGCTGTCGCGATTCGCGCCGATATGCCGTTGGATAAAGCCTGCCTCGTTGGCTGTTCGGTGATGACAGGTGTTGGCGCCGTCATCAATACCGCCAAGATCGAAGCCGGCTCATCAGTAGCGGTCATCGGCTGCGGTGGTATCGGTCTCAACGCCGTGCAGGGTGCCGCCTTGGGAGGTGCCAATCAGATCATCGCAGTCGACGTGCTCGATAACAAACTCGAACATGCCAAGACATTCGGCGCTACCGATATGATCAATGCCAGCAACGGCGACGCCGTAGCCCAGGTCATGGAACTGACTGGCCGTGGTGTCGATTATGCTTTCGAAGCGATCGGCAACACCCAGACCATCCACCAGGCCTACGAGATGCTGGCACCTGGAGGTACCGCGGTAGTGGTCGGTATGGCCCCTGAAAACGATGAGGTCTCGATCAACGCACTGTCATTCCCCCGAACAGAGAAATCAATTGTAGGCTCGTGGTACGGCGGTGCACGGCCCTGGGTTGACCTGCCCCGAATCAGCGATCTTTACCTGAACGGCAAACTGAAAATCGACCCCATGATCAGCCGTACTTACGGGCTTGATGAGATCAATACCGCTTACGAGGCACTCGCAGCCGGGGAAGTCGCGCGCAGCATTATCGTATTTGAATGACCACCCGCGGTGATCCCGCAATCCAAGGTGATGGGCGCTGCACGCCCTAACTAATCTGCTGAAATAGGCTATAGCGGCGGCCGTAAGCTGCCGACTGGATTGGCTTTTTCAAACGCAAGGGCAGCACGCAGTACCAGAGCATCGCTGCCAAGCGGACCCACGATCTGCAACCCAATCGGCCCACCAGCAGTACTGAATCCACACGGTACCGAAATTGCCG
>LUSG01000187.1 GCA_001629395.1 Gammaproteobacteria bacterium REDSEA-S15_B12
CCACGTCCCCATCATCACCTTTTAGGCCCCAGAAAAACCGCCAAGAACCGGTGTGGATAATAAACACTTCTGCAGTTCGGTGACTGTGAAGCGAATTGATACAACCCGCCGGCTGACCTGCGCCACCAATATTAAAGCCTGGTGTCTCCTGAATGTGGACGTGCTGATCCGAGTTCTCAGACACCCCACCACCGATGATGGTGAAGTTCTCCTTGCCTTCAGTCCCGGGATTATAGGTATCAACGAAAGCAGTTCGACATGGAACAAGCTCGTTGAATCTCACATGTTGTACATTTCGCTTCATCAGATTAACTCAGTTCTTTCGGTTATCTTTTCAAATCGGTGTCACGGCTCAGGATGGCCTGCTCGGGACGCGATCCCCTCATACGCCTTCCTCTGTCATATTACTGAGCGCCTGTTTATTTCGTGCTATTTCCGACATAGAGTCATCCTTTCACTGCACCCTGAGTAAGCCCAGCCACAATCTGCCTCTGAAAAAACATCACGAGGAAAAACAGTGGCACAGTGGCTGATACCACGGCGGCAACAGCAAACATGATCTGCCCTTCGTTGTAGGTCGACCCGAGAAATGCAGCGATAGCCGGTACCATAGTGCGGTTTTCCTCACTCAAGAGCATTGAGGTCACGGCGAAGTCATTGTAGGCGAGAAGGAAGCTGAAGAGCCCAGTCGTGATAACGCCTGGCCACATCACAGGCACGATTACATGACGGAATGCCTGGAATTGGGTGCAGCCGTCGACTCTAGCGCTTTCGTCTAGTTCCTTCGGGATGTTCTGGAAGAAGGAGTGCAGCATCCAGAGAGTGAACGGTTGATTGATGGCCACGAGCACGATGATCGTCGTCGGCAGAATGCCCCAGACGTTCCATTCAAAAAACGGCAGCATGTAACCTGATACAAGTGTGATCGGGGGCATGGCACGGAAAATCAAAGCAATGATCAGGAGCCAGAATGTGTAACGATAGCCGGAGCGAGACAACGCGTAGCCACCAAGAGTTCCGATGGTCAGTGACGAGCAGACCACGAAGAAGCAGACGACCCCAGTATTGATGACCGAGCGCCAGAACTCTTTCTTTATCCACGCGCCTTCATAACCAGCCATGGTGAATGGCGTACCATAGGTCATTTCTGTCCGTCGACCAAAAATAGAATTTGTCCAGTCGGCGATGGAGAAGAAATCGAGTTCGACCTTGAACGACCCCCAGAACGTCCAGATGAACGGAAAGGCGGCCACTATCAACCACACAGCGATGAAACCGTAGGTCAGAAGACTAAATCCGACTGGTTTTCGGTTGACGCCAGAAGCCATTATTTCTTGTCCTTGAAATCACGCCATGTCCGCGCGAGAACCGGCGACAGAAGGATAGCGACCCCGACAATAGTCAGCACTGAACTCGTGGCCGCGGCTGAAAACTGCCGTGTTTCACCACCGAGGTCATTGAAGATGATCCAACTAAGTGATGTCGCATGCGCTTCGGCGTTAAAGCCGACAATGGGCTCGAACACTCTGAAATTGTCCATCAACTGGATGAGCGCAACAAAGGTCACCAGCGGCATCAGATGCGGAACGACCACATAGCGTACCTGCTGCCAGCGAGTCGCGCCGTCGATACGCGCTGCCTCAATCTGTTCCATTGGAAGGGTCTGCAGGCCGGCATAAAATACGACGAAGGCAAAAGGAGCAGCGTGCCAAACGCCGTAAACGATCAGTGAAACCCACATTAGGCCAGTCGAGGCTTTCAACGAGAAATTCGGATCGCCTACCATGTAGACAAGCGCATCTCCAAGAATCCCACGGCTGTCAATCATCCAAAACAGAATCAACGAACCGATCAGGGGTGTCACCGTGAACGGCAGAAGGGAAAAGAAGATCACTAGACCCTTCAGGTGCCGGTGAAGTGAATTTACTGCAAATGCGATGACGAGACCCAGGATTACCATCAACGGCGTCACGATGAAGGTAAAGGTCAGTGTGAAGGCCATGGCCCGGTAAAACGGCAGGTTCCTGAGACTGGTCCAGAATTCACCAAGGCCATCGCTCTTGCGCCAGGACTCCGCGACTTCGGCCAAAGCCAGGTGCCCACGATCGAAATAAATGGCGAGCCCCACTAATTGCCCCAATGGCTCGGCTTCCCGCAACTCGCGCGTGGCGTCCTGATCAATTGTGGTTTCTAAAATGCAGCCGGATAGCGGTGTACAGGTCTCGACTTCAACGAGAACCGCTCCGTGAGGTGTATGCAGCGACTGAAGGACAACCGACACGATCGGTGCCGCGATGAACAGCAGCATCGCCAAACCTGTCGGCAGAAAAAACCAAAAAAACGTGCGGTGCCTCATGCCCGGCTACTTTGGAAACTGGGTTGATGCCGGAGAGGAAAGCCCCTCCGGCATATTCAGAAGCTTACTAGAGGTAACCCTTTTCCTTGGCAGCAGCAATGTAAGCCGCCTCGACATCGGACAGCGCCTGCTCAGCACTTTCTTTACCCTGCATGAAATCGGCAAGCTCAGCACCGAGTGCAGTGTGTAACAAGCCCTGGTAAGGCAACATTGGGTAAGGGATAGTGCCAGCATTGGCTGCTGCGAACACACCCTGTGCAGCGTCGGTCGGCTTGTAACCATCAATCAGCCATACCGCCAGAGGGGATGTCTCGGCGTTCAACATTTCCGGTCGGATCGCATGAGTCATTGCAATGAAGGTTGCCTCAGCCTCTGCATCGCTGACATTCTTGGCAACGGTCCAACCGTCCCACCACAAAGTTGAAGCCGGGATCGAACCGCCCCCAACGGTCATCGGACCGGCGATTGCATAACCATTTCTGACTTCTTCCGGAACACCGTCAACAGTGACAAGTGTGGCAGCACGGCTACCCCACATATTCATGAGTGCGACGTTACCTGCACGGAATTCGGCGTTGGTCGCGTTGGAATCGTGGGTCAGGAAGTCGGGGTTCATGTATTCCGAGAGAGCCTTCATCATGTTGAGAGCGTTGGCGCCGGCTTCTGAATTCACATTTGGTTCAGCCGAACCAGCTTTAAAGTGGGATCCGCCGTAGCCGAGGAACATGTTGTTGAATTCCTGCGCGAGGTTCCAGCCAGCTTTGTAGGCACCGCCAACCGGGTTTTGCTTGATTCCCTTTTCACGGATCATCTTGGCAGCGGCTAACATGTCCTCATAGGTTTTCGGTGGCTCGACACCGATCTGCTCAAGAACATCAGCGCGATAGACGAGATGCTGAGCGTTAGCCATGAAGGCAACAGCCATCACCTTGCCACCAATCGTGATCAGCTGGTTTTTCTTCAAATGCTGCCCGTGTTTAGCGACCAGATCATCCAGCGGCTGGATCACGTCTTCGTTCATTAACGCCACGATCGACGAGTTCGCGATGATCGCTGAAGTGTATTCGGCCGGGTTGCCCTGCATGCCAGGGACGTTGATCTTCTGGTGGTCAGCGGTCAGGTTTGTGGTGACTTCCGCACCAGAGCATTCCTGCGCGTTGGCGCCAACGGTTTGAATCGCCGGAAATTCATTCCCCACGATGCTAACACGAGCACCAATCTCACAGGCGAACGCTGCACTGCTCGCCAAAAGCGACACCGCGCCGGCTAGAGCCAGTTTCTTTAGAAACATTTTTTCCTCCTAATTTCTCAAATTAGGTGCGTCTTGTAATCACGCACCGGGTGATTCCCCAGTCAATCAATCTAGGGATGGTTAACGAGAGGTGTTAGCCTCCAACTCGCGCACCTGCTCATCCTACAAGCAGGTCGCAAATCTCAAATTAAATTCTGTAAAGCGATTCATGGGTGATCGGTGGACATTCTTTTTCCATTATTAGCATCAAACAAATGACAACTCTCAGGCAATATTTTAAATCCGATTGGGTCTCCGATCCCAGCGCGAAATTCTTTCCCAGCTTTGCCGCTCACGAACGCATCGCCACAGCGCACGTTGATTTGAGTCGCGTCACCGAGTAATTCCATGCTGTATACCGGCGCTGACAATTCAGCAGTCTCCTTGACGACTTCTACATCTTCGGCACGGAAACCCATAACTGCTTTTCCGTCCGGCCCCTTGATCCCTCCAACCGTAACCTGTTCACCGCGAAACGTACCCCGCTCGATTACACCGGGCACGAGATTCATTGAAGGAGAACCAATAAATCCCGCGACAAACGTATTTGCCGGTTGATCATAGATCTCAGTCGGCGTGCCCAACTGCTGGATTTCTCCGTCTGACATCACCACCACGCGATCCGCAAGCGTCATGGCTTCGATCTGGTCATGGGTTACATAGATAGTCGTGACTTCGAGCTCATAC
>LUSG01000188.1 GCA_001629395.1 Gammaproteobacteria bacterium REDSEA-S15_B12
AAGCCAATATCGGAAAACGAATTGCAGATCACTGCCAGGAGCGCGGTGTGATTGTGCGACCTATCGCCCACCTTAATGTGATGTCGCCACCCCTGGTGTTAACGATACGCCAGATCGACACCATGGTCGAAGTGCTGCACGAAAGTATCCGTGCAACCATGGATGATCTTACCCGGGAAGGCCTGTGGTCAGGTTGATCGGGTGGTCAGTGCCAGTTAGCGAGCTGGGTCTAGATGGTGACTGGATCATAGCGGCGGAATGATTTGAAAAATAGAATCCGCGAAACCTGGGCTGAAAACAGGTCTGTCGTTAACGGCTGGCTTTCTATTCCCAGCACGGTGACCGCCGAGATCAATGCCAGGGCGGGTTTCGACTCGCTGACGGTTGATCTTCAGCATGGACTCAATGATTATCAGTCCGCGCTTAATCTGTTACAGATCATATCGATTGGAAAATCGGCACCCCTCGTGCGGGTGCCCTGGCTGGAGCCGGGGATCGTCGGTAAGCTGCTCGATGCAGGTGCGGTAGGGTTGATCTGCCCGATGATAAATTCAGCTGAAGACGCAGCAAGACTTGTACGTTACGCGCTTTACGCCCCGGCTGGTGAAAGGAGTTTTGGCCCGACCCGGGCTATCATGGCGCACGGTCCAGATTATGCCCAGGCTGCCAATGAGCAGATCGTGACGCTGGCCATGGTCGAAACCAAACAGGCGCTTGACGAGTTGGATGGGATTGTGGCCACCCCCGGGCTGACAGGAGTCTATATCGGGCCAAGCGATCTCAGCTTGTCAATGGGATATACCCCGAAACTCGATCATGACGAGCCGGACGTCGTGTCTGCGATTCAGCGAATTCTTGAGACGGCCAAAGCGGCCGGTATACGGGCAGGAATCCACTGTCTTTCGCCGGTCTATGCCGGGGAGATGATAGCGATGGGATTTGATCTGGTGACAGTCGGTAGCGACGTCAGGATCCTGACCAACGCGACAGCCGCGGCACTGAAAGCAGTACGCAACTGACACCAGCTTGTACCTGGTTGGCCCCGAAATGTAGGGTATTTGGATTCAGTCCTTGCCCCAGATCTATTCAGTCAGCCCGGCCAGGTCCGACAGTTTATCAATCTGGCTCCGTTCGGTAATCGGGTTATCCGCGAAGCAAAAAGCGTTGGACTTTGCCGCTGGGTGTCTTGGGCAGCTCGCTGATGAATTCGATCTGTCTCGGGTACGCATGTGCGGAGAGTGTGGACTGTACGAATGAACGCAAGGTGTCGGCCAGTTCAGGGGAGGCATCGTATCCTGCCTTAAGAACCACAAACGCCTTCACAATTTCACCCCGAAGCTCATCGGCAATGCCGACCACAGCAGCCTCAGCCACGGCTTCATGCGCGAGCAGCGCGCTTTCAGGTTCAAACGGGCCGATCCGGTAACCGGCACTGGTAATAATGTCGTCGGCCCGGCCACTGAAAGAGATATAGCCGTCCGCGTCCCGAGTCGCCGAGTCACCTGTCAGATAGTATCGGCCATTGCCGGTAAAGCGTTCTGCGGTGCGCTGAGGGTCGTTAAAGTAACCACGGTACCAGAACAACACAGAGGCCTGTGTGTCGACCGCTAATTGGCCTTCCTCCCCGGCCTCTAACTCATCGCCATCCGAATTTAGGATAACAATTCTGAATCCTGGCATCGCGTGCCCCATTGAGCCAGGGCAAATAGGTCGCTGTAGCTCTGGAAAATGATGATTGCAGACCATCATACCGCCCTCGGTCTGGCCATAATGGTCGTGGATGGGTACACCGAGTTGGTCACGGCCCCAGCGGACCACATCGGGATTGAGTGGTTCTCCGGCACAAGAGGCCAGCCTCAGTGAAGAGGTATCGGATGGTATGACCTCATTACCCGCTGCCCGCATCATCCGGAAGACAGTGGGTGCAGTAGTCACATTGGTTACACCATAAGTCTCAAGTATTCGATAGGTTGCACTGACGTCAAAGGGAGCATTGAAGAAGATCGTGGTGTTGCCCAGTAGCAAAGGTCCAACGAGGGCGTAAAACAGACCATAGGCCCAGCCGGGATCAGCCATGTTCCAATATACATCGTCATCCCGTACATCCAGGCCGAACCGCATGTAGGCGACAAATGAGGCCAGTGCTTTAACGGGGATCTCTACCCCTTTGGGGCTGCCGGTGGTACCGGATGTATAGATCAGAATGAACAGATCGTCGCCGCAGGTTAAAACCGGGTCCATTACTGGATCTGCCTGAGCCAGAGCATCCAGGTACGCCACATCGCCATCCTGCGTGCCGCCATTATCATCGGTAACGGTAACAACTCGAGGGAACCCGGGCCCAGCGTTTGCCGATGAGACCTTATGTCGATTGGCGGCATCGGTCACTAATACACACGCTTCGCTGTTTTCAACTCGCGACGCAATAGCTTGCGGGCCGAACGCCGTGAACAAGGGGACATGTGCTGCACCAAGACGCCACAAGCCCAATGTGGTGACCAGTAGCTCGGGTGATTTAGGCAGTAATGTCGCAACGCGATCCCCCTTGGTTACCCCCAGTGCTTTGAGGGCACCGGCTGACCGTGACGACAGGTCACGCAGTTGTGCAAATGTATAACGGGCACTGTTGCCCAACGCGTCTTCATAGAGCAAGGCTACAGTTTCAGGGTCTTCGGCGTGCTCGTCGCACAGGCTACCCGCAACGCTGACAGCCTCAGCATCGAAGGTTTTCAGCCAGCCCTGTAACTGCCATTCAACTGGATTGTTTGGATCTTCTGGCATGTTGTGGCCGGTTCATTATGTGTACTCGGGTTGTAACCGAACAGACTGTGTGGACTCAACATTGTGGCACCACTTAAGAGAGACGGTCAAACTCTTGACTGCGCCAGGGGGGTTCTTCTGAGTGACTGGATGTTGGCGCTACCGGATTCAGCTGTTGACCCGGTTGGTTGTGTGATTACGCTTATACTGTTGTGGTCGTTATCGCTCTGAGGAGGATCAGGAATGCATATCATCATCGCGCAGATGAGTCATGAAACCAACACCTATTCGCCGGTGATTAGTGATTTGGCACGGTTTTCACCTGGTGGCAAAGGTACACCTATCGCCGGCGACGCGGCACGGGAGATGTTTCGTGGCACGGCCAGCTGTATGGGTGGATATCTAATGGTTGCTGAAGCAGCAGGTGCTCAGATTACTATACCGGTTGTTGCTGGCGCGCCACCATCGGGGGCGGTTGAAGATCAGGCTTATGAATACATCGCTGAAAAAATCGTACATGCAGTAGCACAAGGATGCGATGCACTTTTCCTGGATCTTCACGGTGCCATGGTGACCAGCTCGCATGAGGATGGTGAGGGTGAACTGTTACGTCGGATAAGAGACGTTAATCCCGATGTGCCGATTGCGGTAGCACTGGACATGCACGCCAACCTCTATGATGACATCGTCGGGTTATCAACCATCGTCGCGGGCTATCACACCTATCCCCATATCGATATGTATGAAACTGCCGAGTTAGCAGGGAAAATTCTGCTCGAGCACATCGTTAATGGCGTCAAACCCACCATGGCATGGGGTAATAATCCAATGCTCCCGCACATTATGAGACAGGGTACGGATGACCAGCCAAACCGAGCACTGCAAGCGCGAGCCCAGGAAATGGAGCGTGACGGGGCTTTGGCAGTCAGTGTGTTCACGGGTTTCCCGCATGCCGACATCACTCAGGCGGGATTTTCAGTGGTCGTCGCAACGGACAATGACCCTGAACTCGCGCACCAACTACGGGATGAATTGCTGGATGAGGCATGGGTGCAGCGCAAACAGTTTGTTTACCAGCTTGAGCCTCTCGAACAGTCCGTGGCCAAGGCCCGTTTGCTGGGTGAAAGCCAAAGTGACGAAGGGCCGGTGCTGATACTCGATCACTATGACAATACTGCGTCGGGAGGCACTATGGACACGACCAACGTGCTGGCTGAGGTGCTTGCCCAGGGACTGGAGGATCTGGCTTTCTGCGGAATTTACGATCCTGATGCTGTGAAGGTGATGCGGGATGCAGGAGTGGGAAACGAGGTTAGTCTGTCACTGGGGGGGAAACTCGCAATGCCAGCTCTGCAGCGCCACAGTCATCCCCTCAACCTGACCGGTCGAGTCAGGCTGATCAGTGAAGGGCGCTTTCCGACCACTATAGCGATGGGCAGAGGCCTGATCACCGATATGGGTGTTACAGCAGTGTTGACAGTGGGCACGGTGGATATCATGGTTGTTTCCCGACATTTTGAACCAGTAGATCCCGGATGTTTTCGTGCGGTCGGTATCGAACCCACTGAGCGGCGGTTCCTGATGCTGAAAAGCCGCATTCACTACCGGGTGGGTTTTCGGGATCTGGCCCGTGAGGTGGTCGAGTGCGCGGGTCTCGGCGTCTGTACCAACGTGCGCCGGCCGATTTATCCGCTGGATAACGTTGCGACAAGACAATCACTTTGATCTGGGGCGGGAGTTCAAGTGGCCAGGCCCACGAGTTATACTGGTAGTAGGTTGATTGTGCTGCTGTAGTTGATCGAATAAATCGATGGAGATCATGACCCATGGCTGACGCTGATACCACTGAAGCGAAGAATTACGCTACCAGCGTGCCGATGCAAAATGTGCCCTTTTTTCTTAAAGGGTCCAACAATCTTGACTGGGGGATGAAAAATCGCTTGGCCCAGATTTTTGATCCGACCTCTGGTCGCACCGTCATGTTGGCCTTCGACCATGGATACTTCCTTGGCCCGACCAGCGGCCTGGAACGGATAGACCTCAATATTGTTCCACTGATCGAATACGCCGACACATTGATGCTGACCCGCGGAATTCTGCGTACAACGATTCCGCCGACCTACACCAGAGGTATCGTGTTACGTGCCAGTGGTGGGCCAAGCATTTTGAAAGAACTCTCGGACGAGGAGATAGCTGTCAGTATTGATGAAGCAGTCCGACTTAATGTGGCAGCTATGGCAGTTCAAGTTTTTATAGGCGGTGAGCATGAGACCCGCTCGGTCCATAACATGACGCGGCTTGTCGATATGGGAAATCGCCATGGAATTGCAACTCTCGCTGTGACTGCAGTCGGTAAGGAGATGGTCCGGGATGCGCAGTACATGCGCCTGGCGACCCGGATGTGTGCAGAACTCGGGGCAACGTATGTCAAGACGTACTACGTTGACGAGGACTTCGATACGGTTACCGCGTCGTGTCCAGTGCCGATCGTCATCGCTGGCGGCAAGAAACTTCCCGAGCCCGAGGCCTTACAACTCGCCTACAATGCAGTACAACAGGGCGCAGCCGGCGTCGATATGGGTCGGAACATTTTCCAGTCAAAAGCGCCTGCTGCGATGATCCAGGCGGTTCGGGCTGTCGTCCACGAGAACCTCTCTCCAACGCAAGCTTATGATCTTTATCTGGCGCTTAAAGAGAGTGACAAACAGTCGGTCGAGAACTAAACCGAAACACCACGCGAGTACAGTGATTCCTTCGCTTTTCGAAGCTAACTGCATTACCTTACCCACGATCAATCTCGGTATGCTTACTACCAATGTGGAAATGCAGTCACGGTGAAAAATCGTTGGTCCGATACTGACGCAAGCGAATTCGTCGAGCGGTACCGGGGAATTCGCGGCGAAGAATTTGCACTCCGCGCATACACGAGCCGGCTGATTGGTGCAGAACCCTCTCTCGTCCTTCATGGTGGTGGGAATACATCTATTAAGGGGACTGTCCAGAACCTCTTTGGTGAACATGTACCCGCTCTGTTCATAAAAGCGTCGGGACACGACCTGGCATCCATGACGCCCCAAGACTATGTAGCAGTTGACCAGGCCTACTTGAAGCGTCTTTGTGGGCTTGACGATATTTCCGATGAGGAGATGGTGAGCGAACTTCGCACACACCTGTTCGATCACCGTGCACCGACCCCATCGATCGAGACGCCTGTCCACGCAATCCTTCCTGGCCGTGTGGTTGACCACACTCACGCTGATGCGATTCTTGCACTTACGAACCAGCCCCAGGGAGAGCAGCACATCCGTGCGGCTCTAGGGGACGATATTATTGTCCTGCCGTATATCCGGCCGGGATTTGAACTGGCCAAGCAGGTTGCCTCTGCGATCGCTGCTGCACCGCAGGCGCAGGCGATGGTGTGGATGCATCACGGTATCATCGTCTGTGGAGAATCTCCACGCGAGAGCTACGAACGCATGATCGATCTCGTTTCTCGCGCCGAGGTTTATCTGAAAAAATCTGCCACTCTGAGTCTGCCGCGTGTACGAGAGACTTCCATGGAGGTGGCCTGCCAGCGTTTGTCTACAGTTGCGCCTTTGATACGTGGGCGACTGGCACGTATGACCGGTGACCCGGACCGCCCCTACCGAAGAATGGTACTCCGCCCGCTACTGACGCCGGATGTTCTGGCCTTCCTCGACACTGAAGGAGCTCGCAACCTCGTGCTCTCGCCACCGCTTACGAGCGATCACCTGATTCGGACGAAGATTCTACCCGCATGGGTGGACGAACCAGCCTATGACGACGAGACATTGCTCGCGAATCAGATCGACGCCTCACTTAAACGTTACGCCGAAGACTACCAGAGCTACTTAGAGCGCCATACGCATCGCATGCCTGCCGGAGTGACACCATTCGAGCCCTATCCGAACGTCGTGGTTTTCCCTGGGATGGGTGTGCTTTGTGCAGGTAAAGACGCCGATCCAGCCGTAATCGCCCACGATATTATGACCCAGACGCTGGCCGCCAAGGGTCTGATCGCTGCCATGGGGTCCCGCTATCAGGCCCCCGCAGAGGAGCACCTGTTCGATATGGAATACCGGCCACTGCAACATGCGAAACTTGCCCGCGAGAACAGGCCCATACTTGCCGGCAGGGTTGCACTGGTGACGGGTGCGGCGGGTGCGATTGGCTCGGGCATTGCTGCCCGACTTCTTTCGGAGGGTGCACATGTGGTGGTCACCGACTTGCCTGGTGATTCACTCGACCGATTCGCAGAATCTTTGACTCAACAGTTCCCTGACCGGGTTTTTCCACTTGGACTCGATGTGGCTGACCCCGGGTCGGTGGCTAATGGATTCGAACAGGTCAACCGAGCATGGGGAGGGGTGGATATTGTAGCATCGTCCTGGTATCGACAAAAAACGTGTTTGCACCTGGGGCTGGATTTGGCGCTTACAGTGCCACTAAGGCAGCTGCACACCAGCTCGCTCGGGTCGCCAGTCAGGAGTTCGCAAGTCATGACATTCGGGTGAATATGGTCGCACCCGATGCGGTTTTTTCACATGGGGAACGACCCTCCGGGCTTTGGGCGGAGGTTGGGCCGGATCGGATGCGATCACGGGGGCTCGACCCAGCAGGGCTCGAAGCGTATTACCGTGATCGGAATCTCCTAAAGGCTCAAATTACTGCGGAACACGTCGGCAGTGCTGTGCTTTTCTTCCTGACACGTGCCACCCCGACCACTGGTGTAACGCTACCTGTGGATGGTGGTCTACCCGAAGCCACACCCCGCTAGCCTGCCTTTGTTATTGAACTGACCGAGTGGTCGTTGTGACGTAATGGGGTCCCGACTTCTGGTCAATTCCCAAAGATAGCGTAGATCAAAGCGGGACCGGACTCTGGTCGTAATTCTCCATTGACTCGATCGCTTTTCGGCCGCCGAGTTCGCTGATTCTGGCAGTTTGGTCAGAGAATGCGAGTTCGTTCACCTGCCCGGGGTTAACCAATGTGCATAAAGCCTGGTGACACGCCTGGACTTCCTGCCGATAAGCAGTTTCTGTACCAAGATCAGTGCTTTCGTACGGATCTTTTTCAAGGTCAAACAGCTGAGGTCGGTAGCCCGGGTAGTAGACATACTTGTATTGGTTTTTGCGAATCATGAACATGCCCGTAATCGAGCCCCCGTCGTGATACTCTGACAGCACGAGGCGGTCTGGTGACTCACCAGCCACAAGGTCGAGCAGTGAACATCCCGGAAGATCGAGGTCGTTAGACGACAGTCCAAGACCTGTGGCTTGGAGGATGGTTGGATGAATGTCCACCAGCGAAGCTTGAGTTGAGATCACCTCACCTTTGGATACACCGGGTCCAGACAGGATAAGCGGTATACCAGCTGATTCTTCATACATCACACATTTGGTCCACATTCCGTGGTTACCGGCCAATTCGCCGTGATCGCTGGTGTAAATGATCAGCGTGTCATCATACTGACCACTGTCGTGCAAAGCTTCGATGAGTGCTCCGACATGGTTGTCGAGGAACGAACAGAGTCCGAGGTAGCTTGCTTTAGCAACCTGGCGAGATTCGGCATCAAAAAAATCATCATAGTTGAGGTAATCGCGCATTGCCTCGAGGACAGGGTGGTCGCTGAGTTCTGATGATGAATTCAGACGGGGTGGTTCGAATGCCGATAGTGGATAGAGATCGAAATAGCGTTGAGGCACGACCAGCGGATAGTGCGGACTGACAAAGGACGCACACAGCACCCAAGGTTTCTGTGGTGTTTTGGGAGCTTCGTGTCGAAGCCACTGACATGCGGCTTCGGAGACGTTCATGTCGTACAGATTATAGTCACACAATCCGGGGCCGATTTCTTCAGCAAAATGGGCCGCGCCCCCCCAACTCGAGCCATCACGCCCCAGCAGACCCCGTGCCCAGCCGATACCATCCTTTACATGCAGTGGCATGATCTCAGTATCAAATCCGTTGGCGTCCCGTGCGCTTCTATAGTGAAGTTTTCCAACGGACACCACCTGGTGTCCGGCTTCAATCAGACGGTGGCCCCAGCCGGTAATTTGACCGTGATAAGGCTGCGCATTAGACCAGCAGCGGTTCTGGTGAACATAGGTACCGGTTGCGATGCAGGCTCTCGCCGGTACGCAGATAGGCGAGGGTGTGTAGGCGTGGCGGAACACAGTTCCGCGGTTGGCAAGAGAGTCAATATTGGGGGTATAAACGTGGTCTGCGCCGTAGCAGCCTAGGGCCTCACGGGCATGCTCATCAGAAACGATGAGAAGGACATTCTGTCCAGTCATGTTGTCTGGGTTGATTCGGATTTCAGCTTAGGACTCATCTGACCAGGTGGCAATCGCCTGGGTTGCAACATCGGTACCCCATTCCTGCAAAAAGTGGCCACCCTCAGCGACTTCAAAAGGTTCCGGGCAGTTGCGGATATTCTTACGTAAATAGTGCATGGTCCGGGGTGTAAGTACAGGGTCGCGCATGCCGATTGCCATGAATGTTTTACCCATCCACTCGTCCTTTAACCAGGCTCTTGCCTGTCGGGAGAGTGCTGCACCTTCGTCGTCGGGCTGTTCCGGTACCAGTTCGGGGAAAGCACGTGCCCCTGCTTTGTATTCGCTATCCGGAAACGGTGCATCGTAGGCTGCGATCTCATCGGCTTCAAGGTGTGGACAGGCTCGTGAGAGTAGTTTTCCAGCAGACAGATCAGGGTTGTCGCGACACCACTGGCGCCAAGCCAGAAATCCATCACCCAGTGGTACGTCCCCGGTTCCAAGAGCCGTGTTCATGACCAGCAGGCGAGAAAATCGATGAGGCGCCTCCATTGGCAAAGTCAGCCCGAGTATGCCGCCCCAGTCCTGACAGACCAGAGTCAGTTGTGTCAGGTCGAGATGTGTCAGGAAAGCCAGCAGCATATTCCGGTGAAAATTAAAGGTGTAAACACCCTGATCAGCAGGTTTATCCGACCGCCCAAAACCGAAGAAATCGGGGGCGACTACTCGGGCGCCGCTTTCAAGAAAGGTTGGGATCATGTGACGGTAAAGGTAGAGCCAGGTAGGCTGACCGTGGAGACACAGATAGGTCTGTTCGGCATCTTTGGGACCAAGGTCAATATAATGACAGCGAAGACTTTCGTATCCGATCAGATGTTCGACATAGTGAGGTTCGAATTCATAGGCCGGAAGGTTCTGAAAGCGTTCTTCCGGTGTGCGTAAAACGCGGGCCATGGCGAATCTCCAGGTAAATAAATTTGTGCTGAGGCGCGAATTAGGTGAGTTGCCTACAATAGCACCCTTGTCTTTATAAGTGTGAGTCCGAGGTCTGATAAGATCAATACGGTGCCGACCAAACATCAACAGGATAACCACTTGGAAATCCGGTCCAGCTTTATGGGCGTCCCGTTTTCCAGCAATTCTTCAGAGAGTCGGGCAGCAGTGTTGGGAGTGCCATTTGACTGTGGTACCCATCCAACCCGAATTGGCGCAAGACTTGGCCCAGCGGCTATTCGGGAACAATCCGCACTGGTACGACCTTACCAGCCGCCGGCGTGGGATTTTGATCCACTGGCTCAACTCAACGTAGTCGACTGCGGCGATGTGAGCTGCACGTCCGGCGTGATCACCCCATCCTTGGACAATATTGAGCAAGCGGTTGCCAAAATAGTGTCGGCGGGCGCAGTGCCTGTGACTATGGGGGGCGATGGTTTGGTCACACTGCCTCAGCTTCGGGCGCTGCACCAGCGGTATTCTGACCTGGTTGTGCTTCATATCGATGCCCATACCGACACTTATCCCGGCGACGGTGAATCTGAGCATCAGCGGTATAACACGGCCACGACTTTCACTCGGGCCGCCGAGGAAGGACTGATCGATACCCAGCGGTCTTTCCATATTGGTGCTCGTGGTACTGTGACGGTGCCGGGTGTTTTTGAGCATACTCGCGAGAAGGGCTATCAGTTGATTGATGGGGCAACACTCTACCAACGTGGGTATGCATCGGTTCTGGACGATGTCCACGAGATTCTGGGTGATAAACCGGTATATCTTTGTTTTGACATGGATTTTTTCGATCCATCCTGTGCGCCCGGTGTGTGTACACCAACCTTCGGCGGTGCGACTGCTCGGGAAGGACTGCAGCTGCTCGCTGGGCTTCAAGGATTAAAACTGGTTGCAATCGATGTCAACACGGTGAGTCCGCCGCACGATGTTGGGGGTATGACCGCGTTCCTCGCAGCAACCGTGATGATCCAGTGCCTAGCGCTTTTGTGCGACAACTCTACAGACTTCTGAAGGGTCGTTAGTCAGACAAAATCACGCTGTTTACGCGAGTATTGTAAGAGCTCTGGGTAGTGTCTCTACCGTGACCGGTGCTGATTCGGTTGACTCCCCGTCAATCTCGAATCCGTGATTATCGCAGAGGGGTTCGATGCTAACGGTTTGTGCGCGGCAGTGGTGCACGTAGCTGGCAGAAAGATGATTTCCCAGGTAGAGCCGGCACAGTCTCAGTGGGAGCAGCCAACGTGACATGGGTTCCACGACAACGACTTCGCAAAGACCGTTATCTAGTCTGGCCCGGGGCGAGATATGCATGCCCTGGCCAAAGTGACTCCCTTTCGTGACGGCTAGAAGATATAGCGGACCCTCAAACCAGGGTGAGCCGTCAATAATCACGCGGCAGTTGACAGCTTCAAAATTGATGAATGCCTTTAGGGTCGTCCTCAGATAAGCACCAGGCTTCTTGATCTCCGGGCCCGCCAGATGGCGACTGACCCAACCAGATACGCCTGCAGAGAAAGTATTGACAGCGTAGCGCACATTATCTGCGTTCTTTGTGATGCGAAGCACATCGACTTTTCTGGGTTCGGCACTGCAGATCTGTTGAAAAGCTCTGATCGGATCTCCTGGCAACCGCAGCAGCCTGGCGTAGTCCGACCCAGTGCCCGCCGGAATCAACCCCAGCGCGATCCGTTCTAGCTGTTGATGTTTGAGTATCTGGTTGGCAGCCAAGTGCAGGCTGCCGTCCCCGCCAATTACAATCAGACGTTGGATATTGTTGAACAAAGCGTCGGTAATTTCCTGTCTGGCTTTGTTCAGATCGTGACAGTCAATCCGTTGTGACTGAGCCAACGCAGGGTGTGCCCGAAGCAATCTTGCCCAGGCCTGGGAACCACGACCTTTTCCAGCACGTGGATTGACCAGAATGAGGGTATTTTTTAATTCTACGCTCGAGTGGTCCAAGCGAATAGCTTACCAAGGCAAGGCAGAGCCGTCCCAGGAAAAGAAGCGGCCGCTGTCTTCGATAGTTGCGTTGCGGATTAGCTGACGCAGTCCGGCTACACTCGTCTGCGTTGAAATATCGGCGCTTGAGCCACCCATGTCTGTGCGTACCCAGCCCGGGTGCACCGACAGTACGGTAATGCCACGAGAGCGAAGATCATGGGCCAGGTTGACGGTCACCATATTTAGCGCAGCTTTACTGCTGCGGTAGATGTAGTGCCCACCAGTCGTATATCGCTCGATGCTGCCCATGGCACTCGACACGTTGACCATCAGGCGTCGTCCACTGCTTCCGACTTGGTTGGCCAGTGCAGTGCTGACTCGGTAGGGACCCAGGGTGTTGACCTCAAGCACCTGTGCCCATTGTGCATAGTCAATGTCACCGAAGGATTGTCGCTCGCCGCCGTAAATACCGGCATTATTGATCAAGAGATCGATCGACTGTTCTGACAGTGCAAGCGCTAGTTTCTCAACCGAATCTGGATTGCCTACGTCAAGTTGATGAATGCTCAGCGCGGAGTTTGACGCCAGGCCCGCCAGTTGGGTTGCTGATTCAGGTCGGCGGCAGCAGCCGTACACCTGCCAGCCATCGGCCAGATACTGCGATACAAGCTCCAGTCCAATGCCACGGTTGGCACCGGTAACGACAACACAGGGTCGTTTGTTTGTCATGTCCTACCAGGGCACCGCTTCGCCGTTGTAGCGTAAAAAAGCACCCGTCTGTTCAGGGCCGAGCGTATCGATGATGGCGCACATCGCGTTCACGCTTTCGTGTGGAGAGAGATCCGCATCGGGCCCGGACATGTCTGTGGCAACAAAGCCCGGGGTGAAACAAACAACGGTGATACCTCGTTGTTTAAGGTCCGCTGCTAATCCTTTGCTGATCAGATTTAATGCCGCCTTACTGGTGTTGTACGGATAGTCACCAATACCGTTTTCGAGGGTAAGACTACCGTTGCCACTAGAGATATTAACGATAAGTTTGCGATCTCCTGCTGTGACCTGATCCACAAAAGCCTCGCACATAGCCATCGTACCAAACAGATGGACTTGGAATTCTTCCATCCACTGTGCCTCATCACAGCGGCCGTAGTGTTCGTCTTTTCCGAGCCAGAAACCTGCGTTATTAATCAGCAGGTCTATCGGTTCCTCCGCAAGCTCAGCGGCAACGGAAAGAATCTGATCATGCTTGGTAACATCGAGTTCGTGGCAGGTAATCTGTTCGTGTTGGAGCTGTTTGATAGCAGAACGTTGGTGCAGATTGCGGACTCCCACGTGCACTGTCCAGCCAGCGGATGCGTACTGGCGGGCAAAATCACGGGCAAGACCTCGACTCGCACCCCAGTGTGATCACTGCGCCCCGTTTTAGCTCAGTGTGGTCAGTTTGTTTGACCGATGGCCATTCGGTTAGTTGCATACCAAGGCCATGTCCCATGCGTCCAACGTTATTACCCAGGGCCCCTCCTGCTTCCAAGACCGCCCACATAGCAGCCCAGACCTGTGCCATCGTAGCGCCGGGTCTTGCCGCGGCAAAACCGGCATCCGTCGCACGGTAAACCGCTTCATGGGCACGGCGGGTATCGTCAGCAATATGGCCAAATGCAAAATTTCGGTCGAAATCGCAAAAGTAGCCATCAAAGGTGGTACCGGTGTCGATGATCAGAACGTCTCCATCTTCTAGAATACGATCCGTAGGGCCCATGATTATGTTGTCGTATCCGCCCTGACCGGAGCCGGCGATCAGATACGGTGTGCTGTCGGCGCCCCGTTCCAGCAGGTTCATCCGCATCCGTCGGCTGATCTCGCGCTCTGACTCGCCGAGTGTGGAAATTGACGCCAGTGCTTCGAATTCGTCCGAAGTGATCTCACAGGCAAATCGAATTTTTTCAATTTCAAGATCTGACTTGACAAAGCGCAGCCCGAGCATCAACTGCGCACAATCGACCAATTCGAGTGATACGTTGTCCCCCAGCACCCGTGTGTCGCGAGCTGGCATTCGGAGCACACTTTCCTGGCCGAGCGGGAGACCGAGTCGGCCGAAACGGCTTGGTAGGGCATTTACGGTTGCAGCCAGCAGCGAGATGCCGTCGTCTTCGGG
>LUSG01000189.1 GCA_001629395.1 Gammaproteobacteria bacterium REDSEA-S15_B12
ACTCAATCTCGAACACGGCAGAATATGGCGATGTTACGCGCGGGCCGAGGGTGGTTAATGATGAAACGAAAGCAGAGATGAAACGTATACTTTCCGAGATTCAGTCCGGCAAGTTTGCTAACGAGTGGATGGCTGAAAGCCGGTCAGGAGGTGAACGGTTCAAGCAGCTGAGAGCTGATGCTCAAACCCATCCGATAGAGGATGTTGGGTCACGATTAAGATCAATGATGCCTTGGATCCAGAAGGGCAAGCTTGTTGACAAGGATGTAAATTAGAACAGGGTATGGTGCTCAACGTCAGATGATTGTTTTCTTGAAGGTCTGGTGAATTATGATTGCCCGAGAAGGGTGGTCGCGTATCATCATTTTCGCGATGTTGGCATTTGGGGTGCAGATGTTCGCAGGTACAGTTTGGGCGCTGCCATTGTGGTTATTGCTACTGCTGGTGATACAGTTCTTCAGGGACCCTGATAGAGAAATACCGCAGCAGCCTGGAGCGATCGTCTCGCCAGCTCATGGGCGCGTTATTGCGATCGAAAATGTTGCAGATCCCTATATAGAACGACGTGCGCTCAAGATTAGTATCTTTATGAACATATTTTCTGTTCACTCGAACCGAACTCCGGTAGAGGGTGTTGTCGTTAAGAAATGGTATGAAAAGGGCCGATTCTTCAATGCTTCACTGGACAAGGCTTCTCAATTGAATGAAAGATCCGCCGTGCATTTTCGTACCAGGGATGGATGGGATGTTACGAGTGTTCAAATTGCTGGCCTAGTTGCCAGGCGTATCCTCTGTTATCTCAAAAACGGCCAGGAAGTAGAACGGGGCGAACGTTATGGTTTTATCCGCTTTGGCTCACGAGTTGATCTGTATCTGCCCGAGGATACTTACGTGGTTGCGCAACTCGGTCGCTGGGTATTGTCGGGAACCGACATAATCGGTTTTTTGCCGGTCTCTGACTACTGATCATGGAAACAAGGAAAAAAATCCACAGATTCGAACGAGCTGACAGGGGCCGAAAGGGTATCTATATACTGCCTAACTTGTTTACGACCGCCAGTCTTTTTTCCGCTTTTTACGGGATCGTGCAGGCTACAAACGGTTTTTATGAACATTCTGCTATCGCCATAGTCGTAGCCGCAGTGCTTGATAGCCTTGATGGCCGCGTCGCACGGATGACCAACACGGTAAGCGATTTTGGCAAGGAGTACGATAGTCTGGTCGATCTTGTCGCGTTTGGACTTGCCCCGGCTCTGGTTCTGTATGAGTGGGGGCTGAAGGATTTTGGCAAGCTAGGATGGCTGATTGCATTTATCTACGCTGCTACCACAGCTCTGAGGCTCGCCCGCTTTAATACCCAGGACACAAAAGGTAACAAGTATTTTCGAGGACTGCCTTGCCCCGCTGCGGCTGTGCTGGTGGCGACAGCTCTTTGGACAGTGGAGAGTTATGGTTTGACGGGTACATGGACGGTTGTGACAGCGTTGCTGGCGATGATTGTTCTGTCAGCAGCAATGGTGAGTTCTTTTCCTTATAGGAGTTTTAAAGATCTTGATTTGAAAAATCGGGTGCCATTCATGACGTTACTCGCCCTCGTGCTAGGTTTTGTGCTGATTTCATTCGACCCACCCGTTGTACTCTTACTGCTGTCGGCTGGTTTTGCAATATCCGGTCCATTCTTTTGGTTATTTGGGAAAAAACCAGAATTCTCCGATCTTGTTGATGAAAGCGACATTGAGGTTGAGGATGAGGTAACAGAAATACGACCAGTCGGCAGCGGGGTTGATAAATAATGAATCGTCGTTATACTGCTGATCCCAGGAACAAGGTTATTTAAAGTGTCTTCAAACACCAATAGTTTTTGTCTTTCTAATAGACCTCGAACAGAGTCGTTACGTTCTGTTCGGCTGGGTCTAGCAGTTTGTGATCTTCTGCTGCGCTGTTAGGCGCATCATATTCCCCTCCAATTAAAACTTAACCAGACCGACTGTTTCACATCGTTGTAAAACGATGCCCCACACGGATTGTTGCGGTGTCGCCGGGGCACCAGTCTGGTAATCGACTAAATTAGCAGAAGCGAGGTGCACGATGAGTAACAAGTTAATTGTTTTTGATACAACGTTGAGAGATGGTGAGCAGAGCCCCGGCGCATCGATGACGGCGGATGAAAAAAGCGGTACAACGAATCGCAGAGCAGGTAAGAGAAACCACGATCTGTGGTCTTGCCAGGGCTAATGCTCGTGATGTTGGCTTAGCTGCAGATGCAGTCAAGCCAGCTGAATCTCCAAGAATACACACCTTTATTGCTACCTCTCCTATTCATATGAGGGAGAAACTGAGAATGTCTCCTGAGCAGGTGCTGGAACAGGCGGTGTTGTCGGTCAGACAAGCTAGAAATACGACGGGCGATGTAGAGTTCTCACCGGAAGATGCGGGACGTTCAGATGAGGATTTCTTGTGTCGAATACTTGAAGCCGTTATCGAAGCCGGCGCAACGACGATTAACATACCAGACACCGTAGGCTATACGATGCCAAACCAGTTTGGAGAGTTGATAGCGAATCTGATGGAGCGGATACCGAACTCAGATAAGGCAATATTTTCAGTGCATTGTCACAACGATTTAGGGATGGCTGTCGCTAATTCGTTAGCCGCTGTAGTGAATGGCGCCCGCCAAGTTGAGTGCACTGTCAATGGACTCGGTGAGCGAGCCGGTAATGCGTCACTTGAAGAGATAGTGATGGCAGTCAGGACAAGGCAAGATTTTTTCGACTGTGATACCAATGTGGACTCGACACAGATCGTTCCGACAAGCCGGCTAGTGTCGACAATCACCGGATTTCCTGTTCAACCCAATAAAGCGATTGTGGGAGCTAATGCGTTTGCACATGAGGCCGGTATTCATCAGGATGGTGTTCTAAAGAGTCGAGAAACCTACGAGATAATGCGGGCGGAAGACGTCGGCTGGTCCGCCAATAAACTTGTACTCGGCAAGCATTCGGGTCGTACAGCTTTTACTGAACGTCTTTTAGCTTTGGGGATAGAATTTGAGTCTAAAACAGATCGAGACGAGGCTTTTGTAAAATTCAAGACATTGGCTGACAAGAAACACGAGATATTTGATGAGGACCTTATAGCTCTGGTCAATGAGAGTGATTCGGAACAGGTGAATGAAAAACTTCAATTGGTATCGATGAGTGCTTCTTCGATAACGGGTGAGATACCCAATGCTGTCGTTACGCTAAGTATTGATGGTACCGAAAAAACGGGCTCAGCGACGGGTGACGGGGCTGTAGACGCCTCATACAAGGCGGTAGAAGCTATCGCTCCTTCAAAGAGCAAACTGCTCTTGTATTCTGTAAATAACATTACGACCGGTACGGACGCGCAAGGCGAGGTGAGTGTGCGTCTGGAACAGGATGGGATAATCGTCAATGGTAGCGGAGCCGATACCGATATTGTGATTGCATCGGTAAAAGCTTACGTCAATGCGTTAAACAGGCTCAACCAGAGGCAGTTTTCCGTCCATCCGCAGTTGAGTGGAACGGTATAGAAGGATCAACAGTTCTTGGCAATCCACCCTAGATCGCAGCACTTACGAGAGATCGGGATTGTCCGGTGGCAAAGGAGGGCGTCAAGTACCCCATTAAATAAGGCAGATGGTGGCAGTATCGGACTGAAGGCACTATCAGATAAGGTTCGGCAGTGTCAGGCATGTAGTCTTCATTTGCGCCGGCAGAACACAGTTTTCGGGCATGGTCCCATAGAGGCGGACTGGTTATTTGTAGGCGAAGCGCCTGGTTCGAATGAGGATAAACAAGGTCTACCGTTCGTGGGTCGTGCGGGCCAGTTGTTAAATTCTATATTGTTTAGTATCGGATTGGCGCGGGACGAGGTTTATATCACGAATGTCCTTAAGTGCAGGCCGCCGGCGAACAGAGATCCGATGGGAGAGGAAGTGGTTAAATGTGAGCCCTACCTGCACGATCAGATCGACTACATCAAACCTGAGATTATCGTTGCAATGGGTCGTTTTGCAGCACAAGCACTACTCAAGTCCACGTCATCAATAGCGGAATTACGTGGCCAAAGACATGAATACGTGGAGATAGAACAACAAGTCGCGTTTCACCCGTGGACCCAGAGCGCATTCTCCGAATCTATAAAAGGAGCGGATAAATGCTGGGTTGTCGAATACGGCAATCAAGTCGTGGCTTACCTTGTTCAATCGATTTGCGCCGAAGAATCGCATATCTTGAATTTGGCTGTAAAAGGTGCTCGACAGGGACAAGGTCTCGGTCGTGGCCTTGTCAAAAAGGCATGTGCTGATGCCAGCAGAAACGGAGTGATCACAATTCTATTGGAGGTTTGCCGAAACAACCTGACCGCGCGACAATTGTACGAGTCAGAAGGGTTTCTGGTTTTTGGACGCAGGAGCAACTACTATCGTTCTGGTGGTCGATCAGAGGATGCGCTCGTTATGAAGAGGGTTTTAAAACCTTCATCCGTCACAACTCAGTGAGCTTCACTGGTTATCTCTGTAGAGCGACTTGCCGGTCATGGCTGAAAACCTCCATCGATTAGCCAAATTGTTGTGAGCTCTTGGATAATTTAGGGTCGTAGATTATGGTCAACTGGTTTAACACTGAACTTGGAACCTGTTTTGCTAACGAAGCATGTGCCCATGTTCCCAATCTGATTCCCTATGGATATCATGGAGTAGCATTACAAATCGGGGAGACACAACAGGACTTGCTGGGCGACATCGACTGTGGTGAACGGATTTATGTTGGTTCGGGAGGCTGTAAAGTGAATGGCGTCCAGGTCTATTCTGATTGGGACGCGTTGCCTTTCGAACGTAGATCTATAGATCTTGTGGTCCTGTTCCACGCGTTGGATTTCGGGAGAGATCCCGGAGGCGTATTACGAGAAGTCAGCGAGATCTTAGCACCCGAAGGTCATTTGGTTGTCGTGGGGCTTAATCCCTTTGGGATTTGGGGCATCTGCCGTTTCCTTAAGTTCCATAAGCGAAAAATGCCGTGGACAGCAAACTACTTCCCGTTGACCAGAGTTCAGGACTGGATAAACCTATTGGGGTTTGTAACGGTAGGTGGGACCATGTATTTCTATCGGCCACCGGTCAATAAGGAATCTATATTGCGGCGGCTCGAATTTATGGAGTCGGCTGGCCGACGATGGTGGCCGGCGCTTTCTGGAGCTTATATTCTCGTCGCTAAGAACAAAGCCCTTAACATTCATACAAATCATCTGAAGAGCGTGCTAAGAGGGGTCCGGCAACGACACCGACTCCAAACGTTAACGCGAAAATCCTGACTAGAACATTCGATTAGGAAAACAGGTAGAAAGCAGTGACGGAACGGTGGGTAATCTATACAGATGGGGCCTGTCGTGGTAATCCGGGGCCCGGAGGCTGGGGTGCGGTACTGTATCGAGATGGGGGGAAAAACGAGCTCAGTGG
>LUSG01000019.1 GCA_001629395.1 Gammaproteobacteria bacterium REDSEA-S15_B12
ATCGTACCCATGTGACCTTTGGGCATCCCTCCGGAACCTTGCGCGTTGGCGCGGAAGCGAAGGAAGTAGATGGCCAATGGACCGCAACCAAAGCCATTATGAGCCGCAGTGCGCGGGTTTTGATGGAAGGTTGGGTGAGGGTGCCTGGCGATAGCTTCTGACCGAATCTATAGTGGGGGCAAGGAGGCCCCCTATGTCTGCAACATTTGATCTCAACGAACGTCCCGATTACGACGAAGTTCTGCAACAAATTGCGGACTACGTTCTCACCTATGAAATAACCAGTGAAGAAGCCTGGAGCACCGCCCGCTATTGCCTGATGGACACCCTGGGATGTGGCCTTCTGGCTCTCCGCTTTCCCGAATGTACCAAACACCTCGGCCCAATCGTCGAAGGTACAGTGGTCCCTCATGGTGCCCGTGTGCCCGGAACGCCATTTCGCTTGGACCCGGTGAAGGCCGCCTGGGACATCGGTTGCATCGTTCGCTGGCTTGACTACAACGACACATGGCTGGCGGCTGAATGGGGGCATCCATCGGACAACCTGGGCGCTATCCTGGCTGTTGCAGACCACCTTTCGCAGAAACGGGTTGCTGAGGGCAAAGAACCGTTAACCATGCGAACCGTTCTGGAGGCCATGATCATGGCCCATGAAATCCAGGGTGTTCTGGCCTTGGATAACTCCTTTAATCGTGTCGGCCTGGACCATGTGGTGCTTGTCAAAGTGGCCTCAACGGCGGTGGCTTGCCGGTTAATGGGCGCGGACCGAGAGCAGCTGCTTTCTGCGCTGTCCCATGCCTGGGTAGACGGACAATCCCTGAGGACTTACCGCCATGCCCCCAACGCCGGCTCGCGAAAGTCCTGGGCAGCGGGTGATGCCACGTCACGGGCGGTCCGACTGGCGGATATTGCGATGCGAGGTGAAATGGGGGTTCCGGGAGTGCTGACAGCACCTCAATGGGGTTTTTACGACGTTCTGTTCAGTAAAACCAATAAAGACCAGAAGTTAAAGCCCGAAAATAAGCGCCAGTTCTCGCTCCCACAGGATTTTGGATCCTACGTAATGGAAAATATTCTGTTCAAGATATCGTTCCCGGCGGAATTTCATGCTCAAACCGCAGCAGAAGCGGCTGTTATCTTACATTCGGAAGTTAAAGACCGACTGAACGAAATCAATAAGATCGTGATCACCACTCATGAATCTGCGATCCGAATCATTTCCAAGGTCGGGAAGCTGGCAAACGCCGCAGATCGTGATCATTGCCTGCAATATATGGCTGCCGTGCCACTTGCCTTTGGAAGTCTCACCGCGGAGCATTATGAAGACGGCTTCCATCTAGCTAATCCGATAATCGATGAACTGCGGGACAAAATGGAAGTTGTGGAGAACGAGAGGTATACCCGCGAATATCTGGAACCTGACAAACGCTCCATCGCTAATGCCATTCAGGTGTTTTTCAATGATGGTTCGAGCACGGACAAGATTGCAGGAAAAACTGGAAAGCACACCTGTTCATGAGTTCATGAATTTAATGTTGATTTGACGGTCTTCGGGGCAGATTAGGAAAACCTCTATTTTCGCCCCGGAGCCAGCGGCTTCACATTGCTTGAGGTGCTATAGCGGTCCTCATTGTCCTTTGGGTCTGACGTCATCTGCGAAAGCCTTCTGTCTATACTCTCCAGAGCTTCAGCGATTCTCAAAAGTACCTGAGACGAGTCAGCTTCTGCCTCGTTTTGATGCCGCTTAGGCTGCTTAGTCTCCACCATGTCTTTCTTAGGTCGCTGACGGCTTGGTTTTTGATCAGCTAGCTCATCGGTATCGTCCTCACCAAGTAGGTCCTTTCGGATACCTTTCAGGTCGAAAGGATCTATGAACGGCCGATCTTCCGAGTAAGCGCACATCATCATTCCGTAACAGAGTTTATTGATCAGTCGAGGTATGCCATGGCTGAGCTTGTGAATCTCACGAACTGTGTCGTCATCAAACAGCTTGTTACCGCCGTGCCCCGAAACAAGTAGTCTGTAATCAATGTATTCAGCCGTTTCTGCAGCTGTCAGCCCCTCCAGGTGAAAGAACAGTTTTACACGCTGAGAGAGCTGCGGTATTGCAGACACTGCAGTCTTTAGCTCTGGCTGTCCCAGAAGTATTACACGCATTGAAGGTCCGCCCATACTCTCCATGCCGGTCAGCATTCGAATGTCTTCAAGGTTTTCTCGGGTAAGGTTCTGGGCTTCATCAATCGTCAGAACTACGGGCGTTCCCGCTGCCGCCATTCGCTCCAGGTACTCCGTGATCTGAAAGAGCATGGCGACCTTGCTGTCATCCTCGACTTTCAAGCCTGCTTTGCGAAGGATTAATCCAAACAGATCTTTCGACTCAAGATTGGTGTAGGAAATATTGAGTAGCTTCAGATCACCCTCGAGGTTTCTGATAGTTTTCTTGAGTAAGGTAGTTTTTCCGGAGCCTATCTCACCACTAATTACGACAAAACCTTCTGAGCTCCAGATAGCCGAAGACATATAGACATATGCACGGGAGTGCTGCTGACTCATGTAAATGAAATCGTCTTCCGGAGTAATTCGAAAGGGGTGCCTGTGCAGTCCAAAAAATTCAAGATACATGGCTAACGACGTCCTTTGCCCGGCTAAGCCAGGCGCACCATTTGGGAGTTTCGAGTCAGAGATTCGTCAGGATCGTAGGCATTGTAACTTTCACTGACCGTGCCAAATCGGAAGTCCTGTAGGAGCGTTTCCAGGCGACCATAACACTGGTCAAGGTTCGTGTAGTGCCTGAACCTTGAGAACCAACTGGCATTGTTGTATCTCGGTTGGTCAGGATCTATCTCCCAAGGATGCAGGTAAAACATTTGCGGGCGCGTTCCGAAGCCGGATGCGTTACGGAAAAGGTAGCGGAACAATGGATAGGGGAACTGCCTGAAGTAACCTCCGCCTGCAGCGGGAACCGAGAGGCCAAATACCTTGGCCGTGGTCAGTGGGAACTCCCTGATAACGTTGCCTCTCTCCGTTTGAATCGAATAGGGCGCTTTTGGCGAATCTGGAATTCCATAGCGATCATGTCGGATCGGAAAGATGCTTGAGTCCCAATTGAAGCCGGCCTCACAGAGAATGTCGAGGGCCCAAAGTGACTCCCTTGTGATCGAGTAACTGGCCGCTCGGTAGCAGAAAGTTTTCTGATGAGGTCTGGAAAGCGTTCTGCAACCCAGCCGAGAACAAAAAATGTTGACTTGACGTCATACTGTTTGAACAGTTCTAGCAGCCTTTCGGTATTTTGGACCACTCGACTGGGCAGGCTGTCCCACTGGCTGGGTTTTATTACGTGAGAGAGAGCGGCAACGTGAAAGTAATCTTCCACATCAATACTCATTGCATGAAGCGGTGATCTTGCGTCCGGGCTCGGCATGGGTACTCCTTCCCAACTAACACCAATGCTCTGATTTTCTCCCAGATAGTTGCCGATTACAATCAGTCTTCACTCAGAAACCGTGGGAGGCATAAAACAATGTAAAAGTATGTTACATAAAGATACAATCTGTTGAGATTGCGCCGTGTTCAGCGCAGAATGCCTCCTGAGAGGTCGTGGCTGGTAGCAAAGGGCAGAAGGCTGCCAGAATAATTTGATGTTAGTCTGTCGCTGATTGTCGAGCAGACGACAAGGAAGTTCAGCGTGTCGTATATACGGTTTCGCAAGCATTACATACACATACCGCACTTGGTACTCGGCATTCTGGAGTTCGTGGTCCTTTTTGCCGTTTTCTCTTTGCTGACCCTGATTCTTTCACTTGTAGGGGTCAATCATGCACCCTTCCATACCGACATCTTGTCTGCGTTTCTGTTTGCACTTGTCCTGAGTTGCGGAACGCTGGCTATGGGTGGATACCTGGTTATGGTGCAGGAAAGTATCTCTTCTCTTTTTTTCAGAACCTTGGTTGCCTACTGTTTTGTAGGAGGCATTGGGCTGACCATTCTTTATGTCATTGTTCCCTCTGCGGACCCCGGAAGCTCCAATCTTTTTTGGGCGGTAATGCTGGCTTCGCTCGTCGTTGTTCTCATGAGATTGATCTTCCGAATGCATCATCATCTGCCAACGCCAAGTGCTTCCTTAAGAATCGAATTTCGGAAATAGTCGTCGCGCAGCAAGAGCGCCGCAAAGCCGAGGGTGGTTGGCTGCCTGTACCAGATCTAATGGAATGCAAGCTACGCGGCGTTGAAGTAACAAGCGCTCTGGACTTTTATGAGCGGGAATTAAAGAAAGCAAAGCTCGCTATGGTGCACCCATCCTGGATTGTTTTTTCTGAAGGCTTTAAAGCGTCCAGGAGCAGAGCCTTTGCCAAGCGCTTCCTGGACCTCGCTATCAGCCTGACTTTGCTGGTGCTTATGTTGCCGTTCATCGTCCTAACAGCACTGGCGGTCTTTCTGGAAACTGGAAAACCGATTCTGTATAGCCAGAAACGTGTAGGCATGCTTGGCCGCGAGTTCAGGATCTACAAATTCCGTAGTATGCGGCAAGATGCTGAAAAAGACGGCAAAGCTCAGTGGGCTTCTGCCAACGATAGCAGAGTGACCAAAGTCGGCGCTTTTATCCGAAATACTCGCCTGGATGAACTTCCTCAAATCTACAATGTTCTCAAAGGGGAAATGAGCATCGTTGGCCCTCGGCCTGAGCGCCCTGAATTTGTCTCTGAATTGAAAGAGAATATTCCGTTTTACGACACGAGGCATTACGTAAAGCCTGGATTAATGGGGTGGGCACAACTTAAATACCCCTACGGCGCATCTATTGAGGACGCGAAAGGCAAACTTGAGTACGACTTATACTATTCTAAGAATCATAGCCTGATGATGGATGTCTTGATCATGATACAGACCGTTGAGGTCGTGTTGCTTGGTAAGGGTGTTCGCTAGAAGCTGCTAAGAATAAACTGAATCTGGAGAAAGCTCATGGGAAACGCGCAGTTGTTTAAGGGAGTCCTTCTTGTCGCTTTGGTTTCGTTTTTGGCAGCCTGCTCGGGGCTTCCGTCCACGAAGTCAATGCCTACCGCCACTGAACCGCAATCAGAGCCCTATGAAATAGGTGTAGGAGATACAGTATCGGTTCATGTTTGGCGCAATCCCGAGCTTTCACAAACCATCGTTGTCCGCCCTGATGGAAATATTTCGATGCCATTGACTGGTGATGTCATTGCAGAGGGCAAACGTCCCGAGGAGCTGGCCTCAGAGATACGAGTGGCACTGAGTGAACTGGTGCGAAGCCCGGAAGTTACTGTAATGGTTGTTAATCCCGCCAGCAAGGAGTATCGCAATCGGGTCAGGATTACAGGCCAGGTGGAAGCGCCGCAGTCGGTTGCATTTCAGCCGGGCATGACGGTTCTGGATTTGGTTCTTTTGGCTGGCGGATTGACGGATTTCGCCGCTGATGGTCGGGCGACGCTGAATCGCCAAGTAGATGGCGAGTATAAAACCTTTGGCCTTGATCTCGGCGAACTGATTTCCGAAGGGAATATGGACTTCAATCATGTCCTCCAGCCAGGAGACGTGATCAGTGTTCCCAGAAAACAGATCTTCAGAGGTGAGCTATAAATGGATCTGCAGTTTATCCTCGATACCCTTCGAGCAATAAAGCGAGAGTTGTACCGATACCGAGTTTCGGCCGCTATCGTATTCATGCTTGCTACTGCCGGTGTATTGGGTTGGGGATACGTAACTCCAAAGACTTACACATCAGAGGCTCTGCTTTACGCCGATCAATCAAACATCCTTGAGCCACTTCTTCGCGGGCAGGCCGAAGTTACGCAGATTGATCGGATTAATGAAGCCCGTGAGTTAGTTGAGAGTCGCTCGTTCCTTGAACAGATAGCGCTCGATAGCGAGCTTCTCACCGGGGCAGAGACCGATCAGCAAAAGAATGTTGCTATATCGAGTCTCCGCAAGCAGATATCTCTCAGGGTGTCCAATCGAAATTTTCTTGAGCTTTCCTATTCGAGCAAGGATCCGAATCAGTCTTTTACAGTTCTGAGTTCCGTACTCGACAGATTTATTGAGCGCACAATTAACAAAAAGCAGGGCGAAAGTCAGGCGGCCTTTGAATTTATTGATTCACAGGTCAAGTCCTATCAGCGCCAACTCGAAGAGGCTGAACAGAAACTAAAAGTCTTTAAATCGAATAATCAGGATGGTACCGAAGGTAATGTACGTGGCCGTATTGAAAACCTCCGAGCTGAGATAGAAAACCTCAAGCTTCAGATCCAGCAGACCGAATCAGAAGTCAGGCTTACTCAGCAGCAGTTAGCTCAAGAGGAGCCAGTTCGGCGGGTTACCGTTGATCCGGGCCGATCCGCTGCCGAAAGACGGCTGGTGGGATTGAGACAGGAGTTGGATGAGTTGCTCTTGCGTTACCATGAGCGTCATCCCGATGTGGTGAGTATCAAAGGGCAAATTGAAGATCTTGAACAACAGGTGTCAACCCAGAGCGACGATTCACGCGAAGGCAGTGTAACTGAAGTTCTTGAGAATCCTGTCTATGAAAACCTCAAGTTACGTTTGTCCGAAGGCCGCACCGACCTTGAGGTTCAAAAGAATCGTCTGGCCTCTTTGGAACGTTTGCTGGAGGAAGCCTTCGCCCGGGCTGAGCGTGTCGCGGAGAATCAGGCCCAGTTGTCTGAACTGACTCGCGATTACGACGTAACTCGTGATGTATATGAGGACATGCTGCAGCGGCGCGAGCGCGCCAGGCTTTCCATGACTCTGGATGTTCAGGGTGAGGGCGTGAGCTATAAGATTCAGGAACCTGCAACATTCCCAACCCAGTGGGACGGGCTTCAGCTCTACCAGATTGGACTTGCCGGACCATTCCTGGGTAGTGCTTTGGTGCTTGGCCTGATAACAGCACTCGTTATGTTTGACCAACGAATTCGTTCGCCTCGGGAGCTCCATCTGGCGCTTCCCGAGTCGATTCCGGTTATTGGCACGATTCCCCACTATCGGAGTACCTGGAAAGATAGGCTTTTGCGAAAAGACGTCCTGCTACTGCTCGGTGTCCTCGGTGTTTTTATTGCAGCATATCTCGCCATTCTGGTTTTCAGCGTGATGGGTATCAGCCCGGAACGGATAATGGCTAAATTGGCAGAGATATTTGGGGCGGGAGTAGGGAATGGACGATAATAAACTCTACAACGCACTTCTTAAAAGCCAGCAACAGCGCAAAGAAGGCAAGTACGGCGACGGCGAGGCTAATCCGGATGATCAGTTCAGGAAGGAGCGGCCATTTGCGGGAGAGCGCCTTCAACCGCCGAACTGGACGCGTGTCGAAACGGAAACCGATGGATATCCACCCTCTGTGACTCGTCTGTTTCATTGGGGCTGATATCAAATCCCCGGCCCTGGACGAAGGCAGAGTTGCGGGCTCGCAAGATCGTATTTCCTGGCATGGCAGATAAAGCGGTTCTGGATGCTTACCGCGAGATTCGCATTCAATTGCGCAACAATGCTAACAATAGACCCAGTTTTTCAGTTCTTTATTCCTGTATTGGCAAGTCAGAGTGTCCTGTAAGAACGGCGTTTAACCTGGCGGCTGCGTTTGCTTCGGATTCCGGCACTTCCGCGCTGTTGGTTGATTGTGATCCTCACAACAGTGGGTTATCCGAGTTGGTTTCCGTGCCGATGGATGAAGGGGTGACGGACTATATTCTCGACCCCAAGTTGCCGATCAAAAAGATTATCTATCCAAGCGGCGTCGACAGGCTCAGTGTTATTCCGGCAGGGAACCACCCAGCTTCAGCTGTGGAGCTCTTTTCCTCAATAAGGATGCGAGACCTCATTGAAGAACTAGAAGGGCGCTATCCGGATCGTTGCATCATTATCAACTCGCCACCATTCCAGGAGAGTACTGAGGCCAGGATTCTTGAGAGGTTCTCCGATCAGGTCATATTAGGAGTACCTTTCGGTCGTTTAACAGAAGATGAAATTCTGGAGTCGGTGGAATCCTTTGATGCCACCAAATTCTCCGGTTTGGTCTTTCAGGAATGAAACTGTCAACGTTCAGTGGTGGAATCATGGATCGCTTCGCCGGAGTTTTGGGGTTTCTTGCTCTGGTAATGCCTTTTGGTCCGGCCTTTGCTCAGGCCTTTGAGGAAGACCTGGCACGTTTTGAGG
>LUSG01000190.1 GCA_001629395.1 Gammaproteobacteria bacterium REDSEA-S15_B12
GTCCCAGGATCGCGGTCGTCGTTCCAGGCGATCGTGATGGTGTATATGCCGGAGTCACTGGATTTAAGACTGACCGTACCTACACCTTCTGGTAACAGGCGCGCGTTGTCACTGTTCCACTGCCAGGTATCATATTGGGCCATCTGCTCAGGTGTACAACCACTCCCGATGCAGTCCGGATCGGTACCGCTGTCACTGAGGTTGTTGTAATAACCCGCATCCAGCCCCAGGCGGTTTGCCCGCATGCGATCTCCCATATCATAGGCCTGGCTGGTGGCGTGGGAACGATGCAGCGCGCTGGTGTTGTACTTGAGCCCGCTCGCCATCAGTGCCGCGAGCGCCAGCAGGCCAAAAGAAAAAACCGCCAGGGCGATCATCACTTCAATCAGGCTCAGCCCTTTTTGGTTTAACTTATTCATGGTTTACAGCTGGTCGCAGAGGATTTGGTGGCGGTTAGGTTGCGGCTGCGGCCGGTGGCGAGCACCTCGATTGCAAGAGCATGGTCTCCGAACCCGCGCTGGTCACACAACACAAACGTACCCGACTGAGCATCTCCGTTGACCTGCTGTGCACGGCCGTCGTGATCAAAGGACACATAGTCGCGCACGTCTGTGGTGCCGCGTAAAGTATTGTTACCGTCAAGAGCAACATGGAGCTCAAGCTGGATCTCGTCCACGTCGAGTACAGCATCATTATTCGTATCGACAAAGACGATCCAACCGGATTCCCACTGCGTGCCGTTGCAGCCGCTGGCAGATCCGGGACAAGTCACCACGCGGGTACTGCGTGTGATGGCTTCCGTGCGGGCAAATGCCAGTGACGAGGTCAGCGCAGCCGCCTGTGACCGAATGCGGTTGTTCAGCACAAAATTCTGCAGAGACGGTGCAGCAATTACAGCGATGATTGCGAGGATCGCCAACGTGACCAGCAGTTCTATCAGGGTAAAGCCCCGAGGGCGGTTGGATAGTCTGGTTAATTGATGGTTTCCCATGGGAACGCGTGAGCGGTTGTCCTTTTCAATTGTTCTGATGCCATTTTCAAGACGCATACGGGGCATTGTAAACAAGGCCATGGGCTTCATTGAGTCTGATGCGCTCTATACGTCCGGTTGAGTGATGGCACAATAGCGTATCCAGCGGTACTGCGGAAGTTTAGAGAGAACATGAAAGTCAGTGTGGTCATCCCGGTGTTTAACGAGCACGGCACTTTGCCAGAGATTGTGGCCAAGGTCCGGGCTGTCGATGTGGATAAGGAGATTATCCTGGTCGATGACTGTTCGACAGACGGCAGTCGGTCACTGGTCGAGACACTTTCACGCGATGACGATATTGTCGGCATTTATCACGCGACCAACCGGGGTAAAGGTGCGGCACTCAGGAGCGGTTTTGCGCAGGCCCGCGGTGATGTGGTCCTGGTACAGGATGCCGACCTCGAATATGACCCGCGTGATTATATGAAACTGCTGGAACCGATCGAGGCCAATCGCGCCGATGTCGTCTACGGCTCGCGCTTCGCCGGTGGGGAATCGCACCGGGTGCTCTATTTCTGGCATTCCGTGGGTAACCGGGTGCTGACACAGCTGTCTAACATGTTCAGCAACCTGAATCTGACCGACATGGAGGTCTGCTACAAGGCGTTTCGCCGGGAGATCATCCAGGGTCTGCCGTTGCGTGAGGACCGGTTTGGGTTTGAGCCGGAGGTTACCGCCCGCCTTGCGCGTTACCGAAAATCAGACGGCAGCCGGTTGCGGATATTTGAAGTCGGCATCTCCTATGCGGGACGCACCTATGAAGAAGGCAAAAAGATCGGCTGGCGCGACGGCTTCAGAGCGCTGTGGTGTATTGTCCGCTATAACCTCGGTCCGTGACCGCAGCCCGACACTCACTCAGTTCATGATCTTCCAGCTGCCGTCAGCCTGACGGCAGGCTGTGCCGTAACCCTGGTGGGTTTCACCACCAACGACAATCTCGGTTGTAAATTCTCGGCAGGGGGTGCCGTCCGAGGCGACCACGGTTTTAGTCGGAGAGGTGCTGCCGCTGTGGCCGGTGTTCGGATTGTTCCAGGTTGACGTAGACCCGTCCGTTGCGGTCTCCAGTGAATTCTGCAGATTTTCTCCGGCAAGCAGCCGGTCTTTTTCATCCAGTTGTGCGCCGATCGCGTCACCGGCCACGGCACCAAAAGCAGCCCCCAGCATGATGGCCAGGTTCTTGTGTTTGTGGCCCTTGCCCAGGCCATAACCCAGTGCGGCACCCAACAGGGTGCCGACCGCAGCACCGGATTGCTGTTTATTGATGGTGGTTGAACAGCCGCCGAGCAGCAGGCTAGCACTGATAATTCCGACGACGAGACCGTTTGTTTTCATGTTGATGCTCCTGTGAAAGGGCTTTATTCTGTATAGCAGCTCTGGCGGCGCCAGAAGAATTCTGTCGATTCGACCACACTATTACGCTCGTACACCTGCCTATTTTACAGTGTTTGGGGTTATTGGAATGTGGCAAATCCCTGTGTTTTTAAGCCCACTAACGCTCGAATGCCGGCGCTGATGAACACCAGGTGCTAAGGCCTTAGAGTCGTAGCTGCTGGCGCAGCCAGCCACCCAGTTCAGCGCGCTCGCGGTCCGTCATGCCGGTGGCGTTGCCAAGCGGCATGGCCTTGCTCAGTACGGCTTGTGCCATTACCTGTTCAGCCGCTCGAATAACGGATCCCCGGGTGTCGAGTGTCAGCCCTGCGGGCGGGCTTTTGAATCCACTGTGACTGGGTGTTGCGGCATGACAGGCGACGCAATGCATCTGGATGAGGGTCAGGGCGCGTTCATCGGAGACCGGTTCAGTCAGTGGGGCCGTGTGTCGTGTCGACAGGAATATCACGAGGGCGATGCCAAGCAGAGCAGCCAGGGGCCACTGCCACAACAGGGAAGAACCACGGGCGCCGGTGTGCCAGGTGTTGAAAAAATGCCGGACCACACCGCCAATCAGCAGAATGAGTGCGATCACCAGCCATCCCCAGGCGGCCTGGCCCGCAAACAGAAGGGGGTAATGGGCACCGACCATCAACAACAGTACCGGCAGGGGCAGGTAATTGTTGTGCAGCGACCGTTGTTTGGCTTGCTGTCCGAGTCGGGCAGCCGGCTGCCGGCCTGCTTTGAGGTCAGCAACCACTTGTTTCTGGTTGGGGATAATGATGAAGAACACGTTGGCCGACATGATGGTGCCGATGACCGCACCCACGTGTAAGAAGGCTGCCCGGTCACTGAAAAGCTGATTTAGACCCCAACCGATCAGTACGATCAGAACAAATACCGACAGGGCGAGCGGGGCCGTGTGCCTGCCTATCGGTAATCGGCAGAGCAGATCGTAAACCAGCCAGCCGCCGGCGAGGAAGGCGAGGCTGGCAATTATTGCAACTGGTACCGACACATCTGCACGTTGTGTATCGATGAGGTAAGTTTCTGCGCCGAAGTAATACATGACTGCCATCAGTGCAAAGCCCGATAGCCATGTGAAATAAGCCTCGTACTTGAACCAGTGCAGTTCTTCGGGCAGCTGTTCGGGTGCTACCATGTATTTCTGTACGTGGTAGAAACCGCCGCCGTGGACACTCCAGGACTCGCCATCCACACCCGGCGCCATTTGCTGGCGACGACGCAGGCTCTGGTCCAGCCAGATAAAATAGAATGAGGTACCAATCCAGGCGATACCCGTGGCCAGGTGTAACCAGCGGATTAAAAGTCCAGCCCAATCCTGCCAGGCGATTTCCATAGTTGATCTGCTCCGGGTCGGTGGGTTGCCTGGGTGTGCAGGGGATGTTCTAGAATTGGACTGTAGAACAACACTCGACGGCATGCAAAGCACAGCAGCATGGTCGTCATTCGACGATCGACAGTACAGGAGTCACCCCGAGCATGAACGGTAAACTGATCGCATTTTTCCCGGAGGCGGCCTTTGGGCCCGCACTCAACTCGGTCGGCATCGCGCAGGCCTGTGAAAAACTGGGGCACAAGGCTGTTTTTCTAACCGATCCGGGAATGGCGGGTGTATACCAGGGCTACGGCTATGACGAACATCTGGTCAACATGTCCGAGCCGATGCCGCCAGAAGAAATGGCCAAGTACTGGTCGGATTTTATCAACGGCCATATTCCAAATTTTGATCTTTCACCTTTCGAGCAGATCGATAACTACGTGAAAGAGTGCTGGGAAGCGATTGTTGATACGTCGATCTGGGCGGAGAAAGAACTGCCGGATATTCTTGAGACACTCAAACCCGACATGGTCTGTGTGGATAATGTGATCCTTTTCCCGGCGATCAAGCGCTACGCGCAGGCACACGACAAACCCTGGGTGCGCATCATCTCGTGCTCGGAAAACGAGATTCCAGATCCGGATATACCGCCTCACCTGTCCGGGTGTGGTGCGGGTGACCACGACTGTCATGCGCGTTATCTGTCACGCTTTAACGAGATCGTGGGTCCGATTCACGGCCAGTTCAATACCTTTCTGCAGCAGTGCGGTGAACAACCTTATCCGCTGGGTGAGTTCTTCGAGGCATCTCCATACATGAATCTGCTGCTCTACCCCGAAGCGGTTAAATTCGACCGGCGCGAACCTCTGGACCCGGCCCGGTTCCAATATCTGGAGGGCTGTGTGCGCGATGAGGTGGATTATGAACTGCCGACCTTCGATGCAAACAACGATTCACCGCTGCTCTACGTGAGTTTTGGCAGCCTGGGGTCGGGTGACACCGCGTTGCTGCAACGGTTGATGAAAACCGTATCCAAGCTGCCGGTCCGTGCTCTTTTTAACGTGGGGGACTACGAAAGTGAGTACTCCGATGTTCCAGCAAACGTATCGATCGCATCCTGGTATCCACAGCCATCTGTCATCGCCCAGGTCGATGCAGTCATCCACCATGGCGGCAACAATTCATTTAACGAATGCCTTTACTACGGCAAACCTGCCCTGATCATGCCGTACGTATGGGATGGGCACGACAATGCAACCCGCGTCAAAGAAACCGGTCACGGTCTCCACCTGCACCGTAACGACTGGAATGATCAAGAGCTTGCTGAGTGCATCATGACATTACTGAATAATCAGCCGATGCAGACCAGGCTGGCAGCAACTTCCGCGCACATGCGCAGCCGTCACGGCCCGACCAAGGCAGCCGGTATTCTCAACGACCTGTTGGACTGAAGCGGTCAGCTGATCACGATCATATCGTTACGGAATCGGGTCAGTGGCTCGTTGCCGTTTTCAGTGATTAGAAACATATCGGCGTGCTTGAACCCACCGATACCGTCTACAGAGATCATCGGCTCCATCGACATCACCATATTGGGCTGTAGAACATAATCGTTATAAGGGCGGATTTCTCCGAGTTCATCACGGCCATACCAGTATCCCATGATGCCGAATGAATGACCCGTGCCGAAGGTCCTGTTCTCCAGCAGTCCGTGTTGCTCATAGATGGGATTGATGATGGCATCATCGATGTCACCGAGCCGTACACCGGGTTTAAGTGCAGCAATGCCGGCATGATGCACCTCGACCTGGATCTCGAAGTACTTCTGCACCTCGGCTGATATCGATCCGAAGACCAGGCTTCGTTCCAGCAGGTGGTAATAGCCCAGGATCATCGGAAATACGTTCAGGCTGAGCAGATCACCGCTGTGTATCTGCCGATCAGTATTCGGGCCATGCGCGACTTTGGTGTTTTCAGGGCCCGACTGCGCCCAGCAGAAGGTGCCGTCGCATTCATGGCCAGGAAAACGGCGGCAGATTTCTTCTTCCATGGCGGTCACTGATGCCCGGGCAAGCTGTACTTCGGTTACGCCATTCCGAACCGAATCGACAAAAGCCTGTGCACCGAGATCACAGATTTCGGCGCCATCGCGGATCAGCGTGATCTCTTCATCGGATTTGAGCATCTGCTCACGCATCATGGCATAGCCTATTTCGGCAAATTCGAAATCAGGAAGCGCAGCGCACAATGCTTTGTGCAAGGTGATACTGACATTGTCTTCTTCAATGCCAATCCGCCCGCTGGTAACGCCGCGATCACACAGAACCTGTCGCGCCGACCCCACCCAACCGTCTATTGCGCTGGCATTGTCGGCGTAGATCCGGATATCGCTGAAGCCACTGCCGTCACCGACCATTTTGGCGGGTCGGTCGTATTCGATGCGCGGTGCGATCAAGGCTGGTTCACCGTCTCTGGGAATCACCAGTCCTTGTTCACGGCCCCAGGGGACCATCCAGAAATTACTGTAATACAGGGTGTTGTGGACTGAGGTAACGAGGACCGCCTCGACGCTTTGTTCGTCCATGGCGCGTCGCAGGTTCGCCAGTCGTCGGGCCATTTCCTGATCAGAAAAATAGCCCATCAAGTGTCTCCTTAGTCGTTATGGTGCAGCCGGATTTAACGTCGAGTCATTGAGATGATGCTGATGGTCATTCAAGCCCTGCCCGGTTGCGCAGCCGTCGGGCCAGTGCACTGTGTCGTGTAACAAGATCGGCCTCATCGATATGGCTGGCCCGACCGTCTTCCACCCGCCATTGACCGGCGATCATGACACGATCAGCCCGGTGTACGCCGGATTGGACCAGCGCCGCAAGCGGGTCGTCGTGGCCTGAGTGTCGTAACTCATCGAGTTTGAACAGCGCGACGTCCGCCTGCAGACCTGAGTCAATGCGTCCAAGGTCATCGCGCCCTAGGCACCGGGCGCCACCTGCCGTGGCCCAGCGCAGGGCATCTGTATGGCTGACTGCGGCAGAACCTGAGTTGAGTGTTTGCACCATCAGGGCTGCCCTGACTTCTTCAATGGCATTGGAGGCATCGTTCGATGACGACCCGTCTACGCCCAGGCCGACTGGACTGCCAGCCTGTTCCAGTGAACACGCAGGACAGAGTCCTGAAGACAGCAGCATATTGGAGTGCGGGCAGTGGCTCACCGCTACGCCCGCCTGGCCCAGGCGGGTAATCTCGCTGTCTGAAAAATGAATACCGTGGGCCAGCCAGGTCCGGGCCTGAAGCCAACCACATTGGTCAAGATACTCTAGTGGCCGCATGCCCAAACGGGCCTGGCAGTAGTCGTTCTCGTCCCGAGTTTCACCCAGATGGGTGTGCAGCCGCACGTCGAGTTTGTCAGCCAGCACTGCGGATTGCTGCATGACCTCTTGGGATACCGAGAACGGCGAACACGGTGCGAGCGCGATCTGCGTCATAGCACCTGGAACTGACTGGTGATAGGCAGCCACCACCCGTTCGCAATCGCTCAGAACGGTGTCCGGATCCTGGACGACGCTGGCTGGGGGGAGGCCGCCGTCGTCTACGCAAAGGTCCATTGAACCGCGTGTCAGTACCACCCGCAGCCCGATTTGCCGCGCCATTTCGACCTGGATGTCGATCGCCTTTTCGAGACCGCTTGGAAAGAGGTAGTGATGATCCGCAGCCGTGGTGCAGCCGGACAGCAGCAGTTCGGCGAGCGCCAGTTCGGTGGCGGTCGCGAGCATTTCTGCATCCAGGTAGGCCCAAACGGGATAGAGGGCGCCGAGCCAGTCGAACAGTTCCTTGTTCAGGGCTGTCCGCAATGAGCGCGTGAGCGTCTGGTAAAAATGGTGGTGGGTATTGATCAGCCCGGGCAGCACAACATGGGAAGAGGCATCGAAGGTAGTCTCTACCGGTGCTGTGGGCACATTTCCGGTGCCAATAAGTTCTGTGATGAGCTGATTTTCAACGACGAAACCGCGCTCGGCGCCATCGGCAAAGATTGCAAGCGGGTCTCGAATCCACAGCCGAGACATGATGACTACGCCAGAAACTTAATTCAGAACAAAAAACCCGCTCCCGTAGGAGCGGGTTTTCGTTGAGACAACAAGTATATGTCTACTCGGGTAACTTATCGTCAATACCCTGTACGTAGAAATTCATAGTGGCTAGCATCGGGTAGTCGGCGGCTACTTCACCAGCTGCAACCACGAGTTCACCCGCTTGGTTGTAGATGGGTCCGGTGAAAGCATGGAGTTTCCCTGATGTCAGTGCTGCCGTTGTCTCAGTCGCCATTTGACGCACTGATTCGGGCATGTTGGTGAATGGCGCCATGACGACCATGCCGGGTCCCATGCCGTGCCAGGTATCCCCTGATGTCCATGTACCATCAAGGACGGCCCGGGTTCGGGCGACATAATAAGGGCCCCAGGTATTCATGTTTGCCGTCAACTGGGTGTCTGGCGCAAAGTGGATCATGTCAGAGGCCTGACCAAATGCCATAACTCCGCGGTCCGCAGCTGCTTGAATGGCGGCCGTGCTGTCAGTGTGTTGGGTGATGATATCGGCACCCTGGTCCATCAACACTTTGGCAGCGTCGGCTTCCTTCGGCGGATCAAACCAGGTATAGACCCACACCACTTTTACTTTCATGTTCGGGTTCACGGATTGCGCACCTAGCATGAATGCGTTGATCCCACGAACAACTTCGGGAATTGGAAATGACGCGATATAACCCATCACACCACTTTTCGAAATTTTGGCGGCGATCTGTCCCTGTACGTATCGGCCTTCGTAGAAGCGGGCAGAATAAGTTGCCACGTTGTCGGCCTGTTTATATCCAGTCGCATGTTCGAATTTGACGTCTGGAAATCGTTTGGCAACTTTTAGCGTTGGTTCCATATATCCAAAGGAAGTGGTAAAGATCAGTTTGTGACCGGTTTCAGCCAGCTTGGCAATGGTGCGTTCAGCATCCGGCCCTTCTGGTACGCCTTCAACAAACGTGGTTTCCACCCGATCACCGAGTTGTTCTTCGAGCATCAGCCGGCCTTGGTCATGGGCGTATGTCCAGCCGTGATCACCCGGTGGGCCAATATAGATAAATCCAACTTTCAACTTGTCTGCAGATGCAGTAGAGATCGCGCCGAGACTCAACACGGCTGCAAACGTCACTACGGCCAGTTTGACGAGGTACTTCATTTTCAATGTCCTCCATTCATGGTGAGAAATCCAACAGGTGTCATTCTACTTAACGCTCGGCCCGAAACGGCCGGCCCAAGCAGGCCGGGGCGTTGAGACGAATCTTAATGGCATCCCGTGAGATCAAGACTAATACAACTATGGTCGCAATGTAAGGGAGCATGGACATAAAAGCAGCGGGTATACCGAGACCGGCTGCCTGGGCATTGAGCTGAAGAATCGTGATTCCACCGAACAGAATCGCACCAAACAGCACCCTTCCAGGTCGCCAGCTGGCGAAAACAACCAGAGCAAGGGCAATCCAGCCACGCCCGGCTGTCATGTGTTCGGCCCATAAAGGGGTGTACACCAGCGACAGGTAGCCGCCTCCCAGGCCTGCCATCATTCCGCCAAAGGCCACGGCGGCGTAGCGTATTAACACCACGGGATATCCGATAGCGTGGGCAGATACGTCAGAATCGCCTACAGCTCTCAAAATCATCCCCCAGCGTGAATGGTTTAGGAACCAGGCCACACAAACCAGCACAATGAAACCCAGATAGACCAGTGGATCGTGTCCGAACAACAATGGGCCCACAACGGGTAGATCAGACAGTACAGGCAGATGAATAGCCGCTATTCGGTCGATAGTTTCTCCGACATAGTCTAACCCCACCAGTGCCGATAAGCCTGTACCGAAAATTGTCAGCGCGAGACCGGTAGCGACTTGATTTGAGAGCAGGCCGAGTGTGAGGACCGCGAAGATTAACGATGCAAGTATGCCTGAGGTGCCAGCTATCAGAAGGCCGAGCGGAGCACTTCCAGTCGCTGCGGCTGTGGCAAATCCAAATACTGCGCCTATTAACATCATGCCTTCCACTCCAAGGTTAAGTACCCCAGAGCGCTCGCAGATGAGCTCGCCAGTCGCGGCGAACATCAGCGGTGTCGCCGCAGTCATCATCGTCATCACGGACGCAATAATGAGTTCAGCCATCAATGCTCCGCAATTCTCGTGTTTACGACGAACCGGTATCGAGTGAAGAGATCAAACGCCAGCAGGTAGAACAGAATAATGCCCTGGAAAAGGCCGGTCACAGCTTTGGGAAGCCCCGCTGATATTTGAGCACCTTCACCCCCGATATAAGTGACTGCGATAGCGATTCCTGCCAGTAGAACCCCCACCGGGTGGAGGCGACCCAGGAAGGCAACAATGATGGCCGTGAATCCATAACCAGGAGAGATGTCCGGCATCAATTGTCCTATGGTACCGGTGGCCTCGATCACGCCGGCGAGACCGGCGAGTCCGCCACCAATCAGGAGAGACTGCCAGATCATTCGGTGACCATGTACACCCGCGTGCCGGGCAGCCAGTGGGGCTGATCCAAATACCCGGACTGTGAAGCCAAATCGAGTCCGGGCCAAGATGAACCAAGCGATAAAGGGAACAGCTAAGGTGATCAGTGTCCCCAGATGCGCACGCTTGCCCGAAAACAGAAGCGGTAGGGCGGCGACGTCCGGGAACATCCTGGTACCTGGAAATCCCCAACCCTGGGGGTTACGCCACGGACCCTGTACCAGGTGAACGAGCAGTAGCTCTGCGACGTAGACCAGCATCAATGAGACCAGTATCTCGTTGGCATTAAATCGGGTCTTCAACAACGCAGGCACTGCCGCCCAGGCCATCCCGCCAAGTGTGCCGAGCACCAGCATCGCCGGGAGCAGTAGGGTGCTTTCACTTTCGTGGAAGTAAACAGCTAGACCGCCGCCCGCAATTGCACCGGCAATGTATTGTCCTTCGGCACCGATGTTCCAGATACCGGCGCGGAATCCGAACGACAGTCCGATTCCGATCAGAATAAGCGGGCCTGCTTTGACCGCAACCTCAGAAAGTCCCGAGGTGGTAGTCAGTGGCTCCACAAAGTAGATGTACAGCGCTGTCGAAGGATCCTTGCCCATGGCGAGGAAAATCACGCCACCCGTAATCGCTGTCAGCACGAGGGCCATCACCGGCGACAGCCAAGCGGCGGCAAACGACTGCGTACTTCTGGGTTCAAGCCGTAACATGATCTGCCTCGGCCTGGACTTCGTGTCGGATTCCCATCAATAAACCGATATCTTCAGGCGTGATCTCATCGCTAGCCATTGCCGTTGAGAGCGTGCCCTGGGAGATCACGGCAATCCGGTGGGATAAAAGGAAAACCTCATCGAGGTCCTGAGAGATCATCAGTACCGCTGCCCCGACACCGACCAGCCGCTGGATTTCCTCGTGTATCGCGGCAGCAGCGCCAGCGTCTACACCCCAGGTGGGTTGAGACACCACCAAAAGGCTGGGTACCTGCAGAATCTCCCGGCCGACAATGAATTTCTGCAGATTTCCGCCTGACAAGCTGCTGGCCAGTGCATCGACACCTGTGGTGCGCACGTCGAAGTCCTGGACCACATTTTCTGCGTAACGTGTGACCGCTGGCCAGTCGATCAGACCCCGGCGGGAGAAGTTCATGCGCGCATCACCGGTGAGGTAACTGTTGTCTACCAGTGTCATGTCGGCGACGGCCGCGTGACCGATTCGTTCTTCAGGTACGAACACTGCACCCAGGGACCGCCGTGCCATAGGATTCAGACCGTTCGCGTTCGTGCCGAGAATCCTGATGGACCCAGCCAGCGGTGAGCCGGTTTCCCCTGATAGGGCATCCATCAGTTCGATCTGTCCGTTGCCGGCAATTCCGGCGATTCCGAGTACTTCTCCGGCGTGGACTTTCAGACTGATGTTGGTGAGGTCCACGCCATGGGCCAGATCGGAGCGTACATTCAGATCTGACACAGCCAGATGAATTGACGCATCGTTGTCGATGGCTGACTGACGCGAGACCTGCTGGACTTTTTTCCCGATCATTTTCTCGGCCAGTGATCGTGCTGTCTCCTGCGCCGGTAGGCAATCATCGACCCGGCGTCCACCGCGCAGAATTGTCGCCCGATCACACAATGCCCGGACCTCTTCAAGCTTGTGGCTGATATACAGAATAGCCCGGCCCTCTTGAGCCAGCGTACGCAGGGTTTCAAACAGGATCTCGGTTTCCTGAGGTGAGAGCACTGAGGTGGGTTCATCCAGTATCAGTAGTTGCGGGTTTTGCAGTAAGCAGCGAACGATCTCAATTCGTTGTCGTTCACCCATAGACAGATCATAGACGTGGCGGTCAGGTTGCAAGGCCAGGCCGTAGGCTCTGGCCGTTTCTTCCAGCCGCGCTCTTAAGGCTTCAGGATCTTCGGGGGGCAGGGCCAGTGCGATGTTCTCCAGTGTGGTCATCGCTTGGAACAGGGAAAAATGCTGGAATACCATCCCAATGCCCAGGGACCTCGCCTGCGCCGGATTCTCGATCCGCGTCACTTTGCCTTGCCACCGGATGTTTCCCTGATCTGGGCGCAATACGCCATAAATGATTTTGACCAGGGTACTTTTACCGGCGCCGTTTTCACCGAGTAGGGCGTGAATCTCGCCGGCCGCAACATCCAGATCGATGTTGTCGTTGGCGATGCAACCTGGGAATGATTTGCCGACGCCCGTCAGTGACAATAGTCTTTGTTCAGTCACTCGTTCGATCCTGAGTCAGTGGTGCTGGGTATGTTGGCCATTCCAGTGCGAAGCCTAAGTACTGCTAGGTAGTAGCCAACAGATCAATAAGGTATCTTATCTTTTTTTTCCGCCCACTCCCGCATCGCTTGCGCTGCCTCTTGGTTAGGGCAATGGACAAGTGGAATGCGGCGGTCGGATAGATCACTGGCGACTTCCTGGTAGATTTCCGCATCATCGAATCCAATCTGGGCAGCATCGGCGCGTGTGTTTGCATAATAGATGCGGGTGATCCGGGCCCACCAGATCGCGGCGAGACACATCGGACAGGGCTCGCAGCTGGTATAGATCACCGCCCCCCCCAGGGTAAAGGACCCGACCCGACCGCAGGCATTCCGTATGGCGACAATCTCGGCATGGGCGGTCGGGTCAGCGGTAGACGTCACCCGATTCCATCC
>LUSG01000191.1 GCA_001629395.1 Gammaproteobacteria bacterium REDSEA-S15_B12
TGGGAGACCATTATCGAAGCTCCCACCAGTCGCGAAACAATGTGCCTGATTGACGATCACACGACAAGCCGGCAAGCTGAGACCGATCTTTACCGCGCGCTCCGCGTTACTACTGTGCAATCCAACTGAGTGACCCGCTCCCTGATAGCCGTATATTGCCCGCACTTGTTCACAGGCTGTGCCGAAATCCGACGTACGGTACAGCGTTAAAACGGGTGAGAGTTTTTCGCCGGAAAATGGATATGCAGGCCCTGCCCCGCTTTCCAACACGACCAGAATACTTGTACCCGAATCAACACGCTCTAAACCCGCGAGATCGGCAATTTCCTTAGCCGAGCGCGCCAGGACCAACGGGTTGAGACTCCCGTTGACCCACATGGTGTCTTGCAGGGCCTGCTTTTCTGCCGAATCGAGAATGACGGCACCCTGATGGACAAGCGCCTCACAAAACTGGTCATAGGCGCCATCGACGACAATTACACTATTTTCCGACGAACAACTCGTTGCGTGATCAAAACACTTTGAAGCGACAATTTTTTCTGCTGCCAGACTGCAATCGGCAGTCTCATCGACAATAACTGCAACATTGCCTTGCCCAACACCCACCGCCGGTGTGCCACTGGAGTAGGCCGCCCGAATGTTGTTCTGCGATCCCGTCGCGACAACCAGATCAACCTGTGACATCAATTCCCGAGTTGCTTCTCGGTTAACAGGGCTTGGTAGTTTCTGTACGAGATCCTCGGGCGCTCCAATCTGTTTGAGTGCAGTACGGAAGTACTCAACCAGCCTGCTGCTCGTTGCCTCGCCTTTGGGAGATGGCGCGAGAATTACTGCATTAGCGCCCTTAACAGCATTGATGACTTTATTTGTGGGTGTAGCAACTGGGTTTGTCGATGGCGTTACCGCACCGACCACACCGACAGGGCGAGCAATTTCAGTCAGTCCAAGCTCTGGATACTCGGCAATCACACCGACAGTCCGAACCTCCTTGAGATCTCGAAGAAGACCCAGTGTCTTGCGATAATTCTTGAGTACTTTATCTTCGACAGAACCCAGTCTGGTATCAGCGACGGCCTGTTCAGCGAGCAATCTATTCCGGCCTGGCTCCATAACCACCCAGGCCAGAGCACAAACTGCATTGTCTATTGCAGCCTGATCAAAGGTTTCGAATTCAGCCTGGGCAGCACGAGCCCGGGCGACCACTTCCGACACTGTATTAGCGACACTCATAATCTGATCCTTCTCGACGCCTCTTGCTGTACCGATAGGTGTCCGACTTGGAGCCAGTCCATACCCACACGCTGACGAGTGCTCATTCTAACGCCAACCGCAACCGATAGAGATCCAGTGCTTGTCGCTCATAGCCGTCTCTGCCCAGCAGTATGGCCGGGTCTGGCGCTCGACTTGCCATTGTCGCCCTTCGAACTCATCATATGCGCCACCTGATGTCACCACATAATTGTCCACTAGAACTGGAGAAAAAGATGCAAATCGGATTTATTGGCCTAGGCAACATCGGTGGCAAACTTGCCAGCAGCTTGCAGCGGAATGGTTTCGATCTGATGGTTAGAGACCTTGACCGACAGGTGGCGACACCATTTATTGACCGGGGAGCGAGGTGGGCTGAGTCTCCTGCGGAGATGACCCGACAGACTGATATGGTAATCACCTGTCTGCCGAACCCCAGTGCAAGCGCTGCAGTCATGGAAGCACAAGACGGCATTCTGTCCGAAATGGCGGACGGCAAAATCTGGGCTGAAATGAGCACCACTGACGAACATGAAGTGAAACGACTAGGAAAACTGGTTGTGGATGCGGGTGGCGAGGCGATCGATTGCCCGGTCTCTGGGGGATGCCATCGGGCCGCAACCGGGAATATTTCTATATTAGTTGGTACCGAACGACACACATTTGACCGCGCGTTTCCTGTTATCAGTGCAATGGGGCGGCAGATCCTACATACCGGCCTTCTCGGGTCTGCATCCGTACTCAAGGTAATCACAAACTACTTGGCCTCCGTAAATCTTGTTGCACTGGGAGAAGCATTGATGACAGCAAAGTGTTCAGGCCTTGACCTGAATACAAGCTATGACGCAATCCGCATCTCATCCGGCAATTCATTCGTACACGAAACCGAAAGCCAAGTGATACTCAACGGCAGCCGAAATATCAATTTCACACTTGATCTTGTAGTCAAGGATATGAGCCTGTTTCAGGCCGTTGCCGATAGAACCGACGTACCGCTGGAACTTGCACCGGTGCTGCTCGACATTTTCAAAGATGGCCAGAACCGTTACGGACCGCGTGAATGGTCACCTAATATTGTCCGTCGGCTCGAAGAGGCTTGTAACGAAAAACTACTCGCCCCGGGTTTTCCGGAGGAGATTGTTGATGACGAACCTGAGTCCGCTGGATTCGAAGTCAACCGGACACACTGACCCATGATTCAATTGTTTTTTACCTGCTCTGCCGTACTGCCACGTCAATACTTCTAATGCAGTCGACAATCGTTCTCGATATCATTCGATCCATTGTGAGACGACAACCGGCACCGGGCCTATACCTGTGACAATACTCTGGGTTCCGGTCACGATTGCGGCCGCATTTTTCCAAAACCTTCGCTCGGCCGTCCAACGCCACCTTAAATCGGAACTCTCCGACATGGGCGCGGCTTCTGTGCGTTTCCTTTACGCCTGCCCTTTTGCTCTAGCGTGGCTTGTACTTCTAACCCTCGGATTTGGAGTGGAACTGCCAAAACCAAATTTTGCTTTTGTGACGTGGATCATTACTGGCTCTATTGCACAGATCACTTTTACATTTCTGTTGATGTGGCTTTTCTCATTCTCCAATTTTACGGTCGGTACAGCACTGTCCAAGACAGAGGTCATACAAGTCGTAGTGCTCGAAGCCATACTACTGCGAGAATTGATATCTGGCTTGGCCACGGCCGCCGTTGTGATTGCGACTGCAGGAGTACTGATCATGACTGCCGGAAAATCTAAGCTCTCCATCAGGAGCCTGGTTTCCGGACTGCGCCAGAAATCTACCGTAATTGGACTTGCGTGCGGTTTTTTCCTCGGTTTATCCGCCGTACTATTTCGTGGTGCTGCACTGTCGCTGGAGGCTGATTCGATATTGGCAACATCCGCCTATACCCTAGCAGTTGCAACTGTGATTCAGAGTATCATGATGTTCGTCTGGCTATACAACCGTGAACCTGGCCAAATTACAGGCACAATCACCCACTGGCGGCGGTGTGCCACGGTTGGCTTTGCTGGATGGATAGCCTCAATCTGCTGGTTCATTGCCTTTACATTGACCAACGCGGCCTTTGTGCGTGCCCTCGGTCAGGTAGAACTACTATTTACATTTCTAGCGTCTGTTTTAATTTTTCGAGAAAAGGTCAGCCGCAAGGAAATTGTAGGTGTCATGTTGCTTGTCGTCGGCATCGTAGTGCTGATTCTTGAAAAGACCTATTGAATCCAGAAATTTATTGATCTGTCGTTACCCACGGAGAGAACTGATGAAAACCGGGTATGGACCTCTCAACGGAATTCGTGTCGTCGACTTTACCCATGCGATGGCAGGCCCAACCTGCGCCTTGATGCTCGCAGACATGGGTGCTGAAGTAATCAAGGTCGAACGGGCACCATTCGAAGCTGATGAAGCACGTAATGCCAGCGATCCCTATTCTATCAACGGTGTGTCGGCCACCTACATGATCTTGAATCGCAACAAAAAGACATTGCCTCTCAATCTAAAATCTTCAGAAGGTAGTGCTGTCGCAAAAAAGGTACTGTTGGGTGCCGATGTGGTTCTGGAAAATTTTCGTCACGGTGTGCTCGAGCGACTCGATTTAGGCTACGACAATATTCGCAAATTCAATCCCCAAATTATTTATGGCGCTATCAGTGGATTTGGACGCACGGGGCCATATATGGCACGTGCTGGTTTCGATCTTATCGCTCAGGGAATGTCTGGCATTATGAGTGTCACTGGTGAGGGGCCGGGGAGAAACCCAGTCAAACCAGGTGTACCCATGACCGATATCACCGCCGGAATCCTCCTCGCAATGGGTATCTGTGCCGCCCTTCGGCACCGCGAGGTCACCGGTGAGGGACAAATGGTAGATACCTCTTTGTTCGAAGCAGGCATTGTCCAGACTTACTGGCACTCAGCGATAGCATTTGCCACCGGCCTGGCACCTGAACCACTGGGATCTGGACACCCGTTGAATGCACCTTATCAGGCGCTTCAGACTGAAGACGGATGGATCACGGTCGGGGCTGCCAATGGACCCACCTGGACACGGTTTGCGGAAATTGTTGACCCCGATATGCTTGCGGACCCGCGGTTCTCTACCAACGAAGCACGCATGGAAAATCTCAAAGTCCTAGAGCAACATCTCAACAACAAGTTATCCGCAAGAACCACCGAGGCCTGGCTGGATCTCTTGGAGCAAGCAGGTGTACCCGCTGGTCCAATCAACACTATTGTACAGATGCACGATGATCCACAAGCACTGGCACGGGACATGGTGGTTACACAATCCCACCCTGACGCCGGTCCGGTTAAAACGCTGGGTTTGCCTGTTAAATTCTCACGGACCCCTGGCGGACCCAAACAACCGGCCTCCCGTTACGGCGAACACACGCGGTCTATCTTGCACGACGTTGGCTACACCGATGAGGAAATCGCCACATTTATCCAGAGTGGCGTCACTGTAGCTGATGAATAACAGTCTGAAAGAATTTCTGGCAGAAATTGAAGGACTTTAAATCTATAGAGGTGGTGCTGGCATCTTGCCAAGCACCTGCTCACACCAGCTAGCAGCGTTGAGTAATCTAGATTCTTCCAGCCTAGCCGCGATAAGCTGTATTCCAAGCGGTAGGTTGGATTGAGAAAGTCCCGAAGGCACCGTCACAGTCGGCAATCCAGTGGAAGTCCATGGGCCCTGGAACATCGCACTGCCTGTCACGCTTAGATCACCCGGCGCTGGCGTTGGTGTGGACGGCGTCAACAAGACCTGTGCCTTGTTCGATAATCTCTCGGCATCAGCGATAAACTGAAGGCGACTCTCCAATGCCCGCGAATAGGTCACTGCATCGATGCCAAGGCCTGTTTCTACCAGTTCCCGAATGTTAGGCCCATAAAGATCCGCTTTCTCTTTGAGTAGTGGTTCATGAAAATTAGCAGCTTCCACATTCAAGATAGTGAATTGATCTTCCATAGCGCGTTCAAAACTCTCCGGCAGTTCAATATATTCGACTCTGGCACCTTCGCGAGACAGACGTTCCACGACTTCCTGCGTGTGCGTGCGTACATCGTCATCCGCATTTCGAAAAAAATAATCTTGCAACACACCGATATGGGGTGGACCTGGGTTCCTAATCCCGGCGGAGTAGTCCGGAATGTCGTCATACAAAGTGGTCGGATCGTTTTTGTCTGGGCCTGCCATCACTTGAAGCATCAGGGCCACATCTTCAACGGATCTCGCCATCCAGCCGACATGATCAAAGGACCAACTCAAGGGCACGACGCCGAATCGACTCACCCGCCCGAAAGTTGGTTTCAAACCCACAATGCCGTTATACGAAGCAGGCCGAAGGACCGAACCCCGTGTCTGAGTCCCGAATGCGGCCGGACACATCATAGCGGCAACCGCTGAGGCCGAGCCACTGCTCGAACCGCCAGGCGTATGGTCGGTGTTCCAAGGATTACGGGTTGGGGATGGATCGCGGTAGGCAAACTCGGTGGTAACTGTCTTTCCCAACATGATTCCGCCCGCCTCCTGAAGACGCGCCACAGTCGTTGCATCGTGTTTAGGAACAAAATCCGCATAAACCTTGGAACAAGCAGTCGTCGGTACACCGGCGGTGTAGAAAATATCCTTAACTCCGGTCGGAACACCGATTAACGGTGCGCTCGACCCTGCATCAAGTTCAGTCTGTTTCCGGCGAGCTTGGGTCATAGCCGCTTCAGGATCAACTCGTGGAGATTCATCAGGAGGGGAAGTGTCGAAAACGCGTTGTACCGTCACGCTCGATCTGCTCAACCAGTGCCACCTCCCAGGTCAAGTAAGCATGCATCGCATCTTCGATAGCATCGGTCTGCTGATACGGTTTATACCAGACATCCTCTGACAGTTCGCCCGCATCCGGATCGTCTCCCGATTCAAGATCGTAGCCGGCACCTGCCCAAGCTTCGATACCGCCATCCAAAACACACACTTTAAGGTCTTCTCGGTGAGAAACCTCGGCAGCAGCGAATCGGGCGAGAACACCGTCAGGTGAAGTCAGTACAAACGTCGGGTTGTCCCCCTCAATTTTCTCCAATATCTCTTCTAGGCCACTACGAGAGGCTCTCCGGGCCCCCGGTACGTGTCCTGCTCTGAATTCGAGACTATCTGACAAATCAAGTACAACAGTGTTTTTCGCCGTGATTAATTCGTTGAGCACAAACGGCTCGACAAGCTGCACATCCAGATCCCGTAGACCCAAAACCTCTCTTTGTTCCGGTCCTGCCTCAAGATCAGATTGCGTCAACCCACTGTCCAGTACATAGACGTTATCCCACCCCATCTGGATCAGCCAGGATGCGGTCATGGTCGCACGCACGCCAGTATCGTCAACCAGGACGAGATGGGCATTTCGAACACCAACATACTCATCTGTAGCCTGCACCAGCTGGCCCCCAGGGGCAGATCGAGAGCCCGGAAGATGTCCGGCCATATATTCTTCTGGCGAACGCACGTCCAGCACAAATAGGCTAATCTCACTATTTTCTGTACAAATACTTTCCAGTTCAGCATTCGATACCTTTTTAACACCAAACCGCTCGGCCACCATATCAGCCATCTTCCGTGAACGCTCAAGTCCATTCTCTGTTACGTTTGGCGCACGTCGAACCTGACCATGGTCTAACCCATAACCTGCTAAATGCCATCCCATGGTACCGTTTTCCAGCGCTACAACTGGATTCGGTATACCCGCATTTATTAGTGACTGTGCACCAATAATACTGCGTGTTCTACCTGCACAATTAACCACCACAAGTGCTTGTGGATCTTCGACTGCATCGCTGACACGGTAAGCAAGTTCAGCACCGGGACAGCAAATCCCGTTCGGGATACTCATGGTGGTGAACTCCTTCATTGGCCGACTATCCAGAATGACAATATTTTCGCCGGCATCGAGTTTGGCTTTTATGTCCGCGGCTGGTAGGCGAGGCGTGCCGTATTTATGTTCTACAAATTCTCCAAAAGCCTTACTGGGTACGTTTACACCTGAGAAAATCTCGTAACCGGCTTTTTCCCATGCCTCTATCCCACCATCCAGAATTTGCACCCGTGTATAGCCAAAGCCGGTAAGGCGTACCACGGCAATATCCACCAGGCCGCTGGCATCGTCACACAACACAATTGGTGTTTCTAATCTAGGAATCAAATGCCGGAACTCCAGTTCAAGTTTTGCCAAAGGAATCGAGATCGCAAATAGCAGATGGGCGCCTGCAAAGGCTCCCTCACTTCTGACATCCACTAACGCGAGCTCTTTATGCTCGAGAATTTTCTCTTTTAGTTGACTCGGTGATACAAAACTCATCTCAACGGCTCCTCGCTTGGAATAGTCGTCTCATTCATCCAGGCCAGACCAATCAAATTCAGCCGTGAATTCAGCTCAACACACGAAAATAGGTGAATAAATCAGTCAAGCAACCGGCGTCTGAATGTCAGCTCGGATAGACATGGTCTTCACTGTTTTCCCTACTTGATCGAACACCAGTCTTTCATGCAGGTGATCCAAGGCGAGCCCATACATATGCAGATGCACTGTGGGCTCTGGATCATCGGTAGAGATCGCATGAATATCGTCCGGCAGAAAAACAACACCATTTCCGTGCCGAACGACAAAAGACACCCACGATGACTGCCCAGGTCGTGTGATTGTGGGGCGGCACTGATTTACCTGCAGCACCAACAGATGCATAGAGTGCATAGCGGTGGTCTGAATCTTCAGAAATTCGATAGACCGCCGATCCACCATCGTCAGCGATAGGAAAACTGCTTCGCGGAAACAATTCTTTATCCTGAGTGAGTTCGATAAGCTCATTCCGAATATTGCCCAACGCCTCGTAATTAACACCGTGCTGCTGTTCTATTAAGCGTACCCGATCCACTGTCTCGGCTACGGCCTGGTTTCGTTGTTCAATGATTGTCATCCTTTCATCCTCCGTTCTCAATTAAGCAACCGACAAGTAGGGAACATTTATGCCTGAGCCTGAGTTGCAATGTAGTCTATCGCTGCTTGTACACCGCCCTTTTTGTGAGGCACAGCAGATACATCCAATGTCATCTCGATACCAGACAAAGTAGCCATCAGCATCAGATCATTAAAATCACCCAGGTGGCCAATTCGGAACACCTTACCGGCAAGCTGTCCCAGCCCGTTGCCGAGCGACATATCAAATCGTTCCAGCACTATCCGCCGAAAATCATCTGCATTGATTGTTTCAGGCATCACTACGGCAGTCAAAGAATTGCTGAATTCCAGCGAATTCAGGCACAGCAACTCCAGCTCCCAAGCCTGTACCGCACGCCGTGTGGCCTCACCAAATCTCAGGTGGCGGGAAAATACGTTCTCAAGCCCCTCTCCCAACAACATCTCAATAGCTTCCTGCAGCCCCATGAGCAGGTTGGTCGCTGGGGTATACGGAAAAAAACCGGATTGATTGGTCTCCAGAACTTCCGCCCAACTCCAGTATGATCTTGGTAGAGTTGCCTTTTCTGTCGCAGACAGTGCCTTCTCACTAACGGCATTAAATCCAAGCCCGGGTGGCAGCATAAGACCTTTCTGGGACCCAGCAACGGTGACATCAACACCCCACTCATCATGTCGGTAATCGATCGAAGCCAAGGAGGAGATCGTATCTACCATCAACAACGCCGAGTGCCCAGCCGAATCTATTGCGTTTCGCACTGCCCGAATGTCGGAGGTGACACCAGTCGATGTTTCATTGTGCACAACACAAACAGCTTTGATGTTGTGCTCGTTGTCCTCCTCAAGTATGCACTGGATGGCGTCCGCGTCCACGCCGCTACGCCAATCTCCTGCGATCAGTTGAGGATCGAGGCCCAATCGTTCAGCAAGCACACACCATAACGAGGCGAAATGCCCGGTCTCGTACATCAGAACTTTATCCCCAGCGGACAATGTATTCACCAGTGCCGCCTCCCAGGCACCGGTACCTGACGATGGAAAAATAATAATCGGGCTGTCTGTCTTAAATATCAGTGGTAGACGATCAAGAACATCACGCACCAGTTGCTGAAAACGTGGGCCGCGGTGATCGATCGTGGGCTGCTCAATAGCCTGCAGTACACGCCCCGGCACATTGGTCGGTCCAGGAATCTGCAGAAAATGTCGTCCGCTTTGGTTTCCAGTCATAATCCCTCGTTCTACACTACACTGCCAGCAGATACCATGTCGATCCAACATCCGTACCGACACCCTGTTAATCTGCGATTCAGCGAACGACTATTGTGCACCGTATGAGTCACTACGACAATTCTCCACTCAAGTCCCGAATCGGCGACAGCAGTCTCGCGCAAAAACTGTCGAGATCTATCAAGGGTGAAGTGCTATTCGATCACTTCAGCCGTGGACGGTACAGCACAGATGCGTCAATCTACCAAATCGAACCGATTGGCGTTGTCATTCCACAGGCTCAGGACGATCTAACGGCCATCATCGACATCGCTTCGGAGGAGGGTGTACCGGTGCTTCCTCGTGGTGCCGGCACATCACAAAGCGGCCAAACCGTAGGCCTGGCACTAGTGATTGATGTGTCAAAACATTTAAATCAAATTGTCGAACTAGACACAGCAAACCGGACAGTTACTGTTGAGCCTGGAATAGTTCTAGATCAACTCAATGCGCAGTTGAAACCTCATGGCTTGTTTTTCCCGGTCGACGTATCAACGGCCAGTCAGGCCACGCTGGGAGGCATGGCAGGAAACAACAGCTGCGGCGCCCGATCAATACGCTACGGGCTGATGCGGGATAACGTACTGACCATCGATGCAGTACTTGCCGGTGGCGAACAAGCACAGTTTGGCCCAATTCGGCCTCAGGGTACTGCTCTGCAAGGACCCGAGATTTATCGTCGACTGACACAATCACTCATCGAGCTTGCCAATCGCGAGTCCGATGAAATTACAACGCGATTTCCCAAAGTGCATCGCCGCGTCGGTGGTTACAACATTGATGCCGTGCTCCCACCCGAGTTACAACAACGTGAACAAAATATGGCGCAACTGCTGGTTGGCTCAGAAGGCACGCTGGCATTTACGCGCCAACTGACGCTGCGCCTACAACCCATACCCACACACAAAGTTCTAGGCATCTGTCATTTTTCGTCCTTTTATCAGGCGATGGAATCGACGCAACACATCGTAGGTCTGGCACCAGACGCGGTCGAGTTGGTCGACAGAACCATGATAGACCTGGCGTTGGACATTCCAATATACAGAGATACGTTGACACGTTTTTTAAAGGGTGATCCTGACGCGCTGCTACTGGTTGAGTTTGCAGGAGAAGATCCGAACCACCTACATCAAAGACTTAGCGATCTATCGATCCTTATGGCTGACCTGGGCCATCCGGACTCTGTCGTGGACATCGTCAACACGGCAGACCAGCGGTCTGTCTGGGAAGTCCGAAAGTCTGGGCTCAACATCATGATGTCGATGAAAGGTGACAACAAGCCAGTGTCGTTTATTGAGGATTGTGCAGTACCGCTAGAACACCTTGCAGAGTTCACCGATCGACTGACCCGAATTTTTGAAAAACATGGAACACGTGGCACCTGGTATGCACATGCTTCAGAGGGCTGTCTTCATGTACGCCCCGTACTGAACATGAAAAGTTCTGAAGACGTTCAAAAGATGCGTTCAATTGCAGAGCAGGCATTTTCCATTGTGAGGGAATATGAAGGGTCTCACTCCGGTGAACACGGTGATGGCATCGTGCGTTCAGAATTTCACCCCATCATGTTTGGCGATCGAATGCTGAACATTTTTGAACAAGTCAAAGAAACAATAGATCCAGGTGGCCTTTTTAACCCAGGCAAAATTGTTGACCCCCCGCGCATGGATGATCGCTCTTTGTTCCGCTACGGACCCGATTATTTAGACGGTAAAAGTCCAACACAACTGGACTGGTCAAGCTGGGGTGGGTTTGCCGGTGCGGTTGAAATGTGCAACAACAATGGTGCCTGCCGTAAGCGTGACGCCGCAGTGATGTGTCCTTCATTTCGTGCAACGGGCGACGAAACTCATTCGACTCGGGGCCGTGCCAATACGCTTCGCCTGGCACTAACAGGACAACTGGGGCCGAATGCTTTTTCCTCAAGTGAAATGGCCGAATCGATGTCACTGTGTGTCGGCTGTAAAGCCTGCAAGCGGGAATGTCCAACAGGTGTAGACATGGCCCGTATGAAGCTTGAATTACAAGCGAGGCAAACTGCTGCCCATGGACTTAATAGGGGTCAACGCCTCGTAGCCTACTTGCCAAGATACGCTCCGACAATTGCGGGCATAGGACCTTTGTTCAATGCATTTCAAAAACTGCCAGGTGCCGCTAGGTGTATTGAAACCCTGACAGGCTTCACGCGCCACCGCCGCCTGCCTCAACTGCACCGGTCGAAACGTCTCAACAGCGTTACTCATGCTGGGCCGACTGATGGCAAGCCGGTCGTTGTGCTACTGGACACTTTCAGTCGCTGGTTCGAACCAAGTAATGGTGAAGCGATGGTCAACGTTTTGGCAGGTGCTGGTTGCCGGGTACACGTCGCTGGAGCGCATGATAAAACCCCCCTGTGCTGTGGTCGAACATTTTTAGCAGCTGGCCTGATAGACGAAGCCAGGCACGAAGCCCAACGACTTTTAACAGCGGTGAAACCTTTTATCGATCAAGGGGTACCGCTAGTCGGACTGGAACCATCGTGCTTGCTGACACTGCGAGACGAATACGACGTACTTTTACCGCCATCAGAAACGAAAGGGCTTAATAATATGGTCTTTCTTCTCGAAGAATATCTGGTTCAACAATCGGCAGATCTTTCTTTGAATCTGGGACCCACACCATACAAACGGGCAGCGTTACACTGCCATTGCCACCAAAAAGCATTTGCAACTGCCAAAGACGTTGAAACCGTCCTGAATTGGATACCTGAACTGACGGTCAACCCCATTACCAGCAGTTGCTGCGGCATGGCAGGTGAC
>LUSG01000192.1 GCA_001629395.1 Gammaproteobacteria bacterium REDSEA-S15_B12
ACCAGGATTCGACCACGAAGCGAACGGTGGATAGAAGAATGCTCTGGCGTGCCCAAACCCCCCAGTTGTTCCGATTTTCTGTACTGTACACTGCGTTACAGGCAGTAGTACATGACCTTGAATCGATCTCAGATGAATCGGCGGCGGTAGAGAAACTTGGCCTAAAGCCACTGATTGTTCAATCCGCCGAGAGAAATATCAAAATTACAAACGACAAGGATCTACAACTGGCAGAATTCTTCCTGAGTAAGCAATCGTGAAGAACCTAATTAGAGTCGGGCATGGGTTTGATACCCATCGACTGGTAGAAGGGCAGGTGTTGGTCCTTGGAGGAGTGGAGATACCTCATCACCAACAGTTGCAGGGTCATAGCGATGCTGATGTTCTGATTCACGCGATTTGTGATGCGTTATTGGGCGCATCAGGGCTCGGAGATATCGGAAATTTGTTCCCAGATACAGATGACCGGAACCGAAATAGAAACAGCCGTGAATTTCTGACCGAGGTTTACCGGTTACTCCAATCTCATGCGATAGGCATCGTTAATGTTGATGTGACACTGATAGCCGAAGCGCCAAAACTAGCTCCATTTGTCGGCGCCATGCGGTCGAACTTGTCGGCTGACCTTGAATTGGATCAAGGTTTCGTCAACATAAAAGCAACCACTACCGAAGGCCTGGGGTTCACTGGCCGTGCTGAGGGTATAGCGGCGCACGCAGTAGTTCTGGTTGAACAATCTATAGCTTAACGCCGTAGCAGAATATAGAAAGCGCCGTGGCCTCCATCGCCTTGCTGCGAACAGCAATAAGCCAAGACGCGAGGGTGTTTTCGAAGTGTTTCAAGCGCAGTTGCCCGAACGACCGACACCCTATCAGGGGAATTTCTTCCTTTGCCAGTGATAATCATGACACACTGGTTGTCTGGATGACTACAGGACGCTATGAAGTTGGTGATGGCAGCGGGGGTGGAGACCTGGGTGTATCCATGAAGATCAAGAATGTCAGCGATCTTTAATCGACCTCGCCGAAGCTCCCTCAATCTTCTTTTTTGAACGCCACTTCTGTAAAAAAGATCACCATCAAGATCCACCTTTCCTGGCTCCGCGATTGGGTCAACATCAGGGGTCGAAACGCTACTTCGTGGTCTATTAGGTATGCCCCTAGAGTCTTGATCGCGCAGCGGGATGACCCCGGTCACTGATTTTCTGAATAAGCGATCGGGATCGTGCATAGCAAGGTCTTCTATCAGTTAGATTGTTCGGCTAGGAATCGTTCAGCATCAAGAGCAGCCATACAACCTGAACCTGCCGAGGTTACCGCCTGACGGTATATGTGATCTGTGACATCTCCAGCTGCAAATACCCCCGGGATGCTTGTTGCAGTGGCTTCACCATCCAGTCCACCTTTGACCACAATGTACCCGCCGTTCATCTCCAGTTTGTCCCTGAATAGTCCTGTGTTTGGATCATGACCAATGGCAATAAATACTCCATGTACATCAAGGGGTGTTTTCTCGCCGGAGTTCACGTCTTTTATTCGAATGCCACTTACGCCTGCTGTGTCGCCGAGTACTTCGTCAAGAATGTTGTTCCAGTGGATGGACACATTTCCGTTACCATCGGATCGGGCGAACAGTTTATCCTGCATGATTGCTTCAGCCCGAAGTTGTTTGCGGCGGTGAATCAACGAAACAGTAGAGCAGATATTTGAGAGGTAAAGGGCTTCTTCAACAGCTGTGTTGCCACCGCCTATGACAGCAACAGGTTTGTCTTTGTAGAAAAACCCATCGCAGGTGGCGCAAGCCGAGACACCTTTCCCTTTGTAAACTTCTTCTGATGGTAGTCCCAGGTACCTTGCTGATGCGCCGGTCGCGATGATCAACGCGTCGCAGGTGTAGGTTGCTGAATCGCCATGCAAGCGGAATGGTCCATGATCCAATTCGGCATTGTGAATATGGTCGAAAATAACCTTGGTATCAAAACGTTCCACGTGTGCCAACATACGTTGCATTAGTTCGGGGCCTTGGACCCCTGTCGGATCTCCCGGCCAATTGTCTACATCTGTGGTTGTGGTGAGCTGGCCACCCTGTTCAATACCCGTTATCAGGACTGGGCTGAGATTTGCACGGGCAGCATAGAGGGCTGCGGTATATCCTGCAGGCCCAGATCCAAGAATCAATAATCGGCTATGAACCGGTATTTGCATGGCAGGCGTACCTAACAAGTATGCTCGGGTTGAAGTATGGTGGGATCGAGCGATGCGAGAGCATCAGCCTATCCGAAGGCGCTATCATAATGAGTTTCACCCGATACGGATAGAGGAACATCGTTCGGAATAAACGCTGTTCTTGAATATTTCGATATAATTACACCGGTTCATTTTTCAGCGACCTACTTAACGATTATTGTGGCCCAGGCGAAGTCGCCCAAACAAGTAGAACGGATTAAATTCCGTACGTCACCAAGACTATTGCGTCTGGGCAGGGAGGTATTGGTCATTGCTCTGGGCGCATTCACTGCCTACCTGTTAGTCTGTTTAGCGAGTTATTCGAGCAGTGATCCAGGTTTTACGCACACAGGAGCCAGCAATGACATCGAGAATCTTGGCGGCAGATTCGGTGCTTGGTTTTCAGACTTGATGTTGAATGGATTAGGTTACTCCGCCTACTTTTTACCGATACTGTTCGGTGTGGTTTGCTGGCGACTGTTACGACAATCGGACAGTGAAGACATGGGTTATTCCCGGCTTGTTCATGGAGTTGGCATGCTATTCGTGCTTTTTTCAGCTTGTGGTATCGAATTCCTGCATTATTTCTCTTGGTCGCGGACTATGCCTTTTGAGTCAGGCGGTTGGGTGGGCATCTTGGTGGGCGCGTGGGCCTTTGATTCATTTGGGATTGTCGGCGCAACGGTTGTATTTCTGGTGATCTTTATAGCTGGGATTTCATGGTCGCTTGATGTGAGCTGGTTCACAATCATGGATAAGGTTGGGGAGATGACCTGCAAGTATTCGGGGTGGTTATGGCAACGGGCAATAATTTGGTTTGATGAAGTACAGGGCTTCAGGCTTAAACGAAAACGGCAAGATACAGTGGCAGAAATTAGACGGGATCGCGCCAAGAAGCAGCCGCCGCGTATAGAGCCTAAGGTTACTGAGACCAAAGAGGGTGCCCGTATCTATAAGGAGAAACAGTCCGCAATCCCCATGTTTGCCGAAGACAAGGTGCCGCAGGGTTCGCTACCAGCGCTGGGGCTACTCGACAAGCCTGAGGCTAAAGTTCAAGGATACAGCAAGGAAACCTTGGAAATGATGTCCCGGTTGGTTGAGAAAAAACTCATGGACTTCAACATAGATGTCCGAGTGGAATCAGTTCAGCCTGGGCCTGTGATTACCCGTTTTGAAATTGATCCAGCGCCGGGTGTTAAGGCGAGTCAGGTGGTGGGTTTGGCTCGGGATCTTGCCCGTTCTTTGTCGGTGATTAGCGTCAGGGTTGTCGAAAACATTGCTGGGAAAACATACATCGGGTTGGAAATTCCTAATGAGGAGAGAGAGCCGGTATATCTTCTTGAGGGGCTGGCTTCTGAGATCTACGAATCGAGCAAAAGTCCTTTAACGCTCGTGTTGGGTAAAGATATTTCCGGGCAGCCAGTGGTCGATGATTTATGCAAGATGCCGCATTTGTTGGTGGCAGGTACCACGGGATCGGGGAAGTCGGTCTGCATCAATGCACTGATACTAAGCATTGTCTACAAGTCGACCCCTGAGGACGTTCGATTAATCATGATTGATCCCAAAATGCTTGAGTTATCAGGTTATGACGGGATACCTCATCTACTGACGCCTGTTGTCACCGATATGAGCAAAGCCGCCAACGCACTTCGCTGGTGTGTTGGCGAAATGGATCGTCGATTCAAGCTGATGGCCTCCTTAGGCGTCAGGAATATCATGGGGTACAACCGCAAGGTTCTCGCTGCAATCAATTCTGGAAAACCGCTTCCAGACCCTTTCTATGAGTCAAGTGGTGGCGAAGAAGACCATCCGCCACCAACGCTGGTAAAAATGCCCTACGTAGTGGTGATCGTCGACGAGTTTGCCGATCTGATGTTGGTCGCAGGAAAGAAAATCGAGGAGCTGATCACCCGTATCGCACAACGCGCAAGAGCCGCTGGGATACATTTGGTGCTGGCGACTCAACGCCCTTCGGTGGATGTTGTAACAGGTCTGATTAAGGCAAATTTCCCCACTCGTATTGCATTCCAGATGAGCTCTCGTGCTGATTCGCGTACTGTCCTTGACCAGATGGGAGCAGAGCAACTGCTGGGACATGGCGATATGTTGTTTCTGCCACCTGGTACCGGCTATCCAGTGCGGGTGCATGGGTCTTTTGTATCGGATCAGGATGTACTTCGAGTTGCACAGCATTTACGGCAGAGCGGTGTGCCGGAGTATCTC
>LUSG01000193.1 GCA_001629395.1 Gammaproteobacteria bacterium REDSEA-S15_B12
GGTCACCAGAGTGTACCGTCTGATTATTGGCATTGACTGAGACAGACCCAAGTTCGGCTGACGAGACTACTACCTGTTCCCCGACTGATTCAACGATGCCTGTCAGCAGGTTCATTTGGCCAATGAAATCGGCCACTTCCCTGCTACTGGGTCGCTCGTAAATATCGCGAGGTGGTGCTTGTTGAAGAATCCGGCCTTCATTCATAACAGCGATCCTGTCGGAAAGTGTCAAGGCCTCGTCCTGATCATGCGTAACAAAAACAAAGGTAATGCCGACCTGTTGCTGTAGCATACGCAGCTCTATCTGCATTTCTTCTCGCAATTTTTTGTCTAATGCGCCCAGCGGCTCATCCAGAAGCAATACTTTAGGTCGTTTGATTAATGCCCGCGCCAGGGCGACTCGTTGTTTTTGCCCGCCGGACATCTCGTCGGCACCGCGTTTTTCAAATCCCTCCAGTTGTACCATAGCAAGCGCTGCTTTCACTTTCTCAGTTTGTTCTTGACGAGATAATTTTTCCTGGCGCAGTCCATAGGCCACGTTCTGTTCGACGTTAAGATGAGGGAAAATCGCGTAATTCTGAAATACCATATTGGTCGGACGATGATGTGGCGGAACTTCGGACATAGGCGCGCCGTCTATATAGATTTCACCCGTGGTCGGAGACTCGAAGCCACCCAACATTCTGAGTACAGTGGTCTTGCCGCAACCGGATGGTCCAAGCAGTGAGAAGAATTCACCGCTATCAATGGTGAAACTGAGATGATCGACGGCTACCACTGCCCCGAAGTGTTTGGACACGTCGACTAAGCTTACAAAGGCATCGTTGGTGGCCATAGATTAAATACCTGATTGGGTGTCTTCGACTCCCCAGCGTCGCAGCCACAGAGCGAAAAACACCAGCACAAAGGAAATGATCAGAATTAGCGATCCAAGTGCCAGCACCCCCGGCAGTCTGAACGGGAAGCGCAGCTGGCCCCAGATAAAGATTGGTAGTGTGGGGTCAGTGCCTCCTAGAAAGAATGCCATAATGAATTCATCAAAAGAGATCGTGAAACACAGCAAGAAACTCGCGACGATTCCAGGGGCGACCATCGGCAAAGTCACCCTCCAAAACGTTGACAACGGCCCAGCGCCAAGATCTGAAGACGCTTCCTCCATGGATGGGTCGAACCCTTCGAAACGAGAAATTAAGGTTGCCATCGCAAACGGTACCGAGATCAGCACGTGGGCCATGGCGATGGTGTACAAGGATAGATTAAACCCCAGGCGGGTAACGAGAATCAGCAGCGCGACGCCCATTATGATAAGCGGCACCACCATCGGTAGCATAATGACGAATATGATCGGCTTCACACCCGGAATCCGGTAACGAGTCACCGCCTTGGCACCAAAGAGCCCAAGCAGAGTTGCGATAGCGGAACTCACGCAGGCAACACGGAGAGAGTTGTTCAGCGCCGCCCACATTGGTTGATCATTGAACATGGCCAAATACCACTGGGTGGTAAAACCCTTGAGTGGAAAAGCAATGTATATGTTGTCATTGAACGAGAACAACGGCAAAAACAGTACGGGGATGTAAAGAAAGGCAAGATAGAGGATCGCGTAAAAGTACAACGGTCGATTGGGGCGGTCAATGTAGGCAACCTCGTTCACGCGATATTCTCCGTGACTTTGCGAGTCAACCAAATATAGAGAAGTGATATCACTGCGACGACCAGCATCATATCGAGCGCCAGGGCCGCGCCCATCGGCCAGTTGTTTACCAGCCCGAACTGAGCCTGGATAAGGTTCGCGATCATGAGCCCATCCGGTCCGCCGACCAGGGTCGGGGTCACGTAGTCTCCAACGGTGGGGATAAATATCATCAGTGAGGCGGCGATTACGCCGGGCATCGACAACGGCAGTGTGATGCCTAGGAAACGTTTGACCGGGCCGTCGCCTAGATCGGTAGCTGCTTCAATCAGGGAGCGATCTATCTTCTCCAGCGAGATATAGATTGGCAGGATTGCGAATGCCGCCCAAGCATGCGCCAGTGTAATGACGACGGCTGTGGGACTGTAGAGTAGGAATGCCAAGGGCTGCTCGATGAGGCCCAGTCCTTTGAGGCCGGAGTTGATGACACCGTTGTAACCCAGGATGACTTTCCACGCAAAAATCCGAAGTAAATAGCTGGAAAAGAACGGCACTGTCATCAGGATAATCCAGGCCATCTTGTGTTTGCGGACGTGAAAGGCCACGTAGTACGCCATTGGGTAAGACACTAGAACCGTCGCGACAGTACAAATTGCAGAAATGGTCAGTGATCGAAGCAGCAAGGCCCGGTACACCGGCTTGTCGACAGCCTCCACGTAGTTAACAAGCGAAAACGCGGTGTCGAATTCGAAGCCGATTTGTGTCCAGAAACTCATTACCACCATGATCCCGAATGGGATGCACATGGTAAGACCCATCACGAGCAACGTAGGTGAGAGCAGTGTAAAACCTTTCAGCGTGTCGCTGCGCAGATACAGGGCATGTAACCGTCCGCGCCAGCTCCTTAACCACAGCGCAGGTGTCGAGACTTCTATTGTGGTTTCAGTCACCAGTATCGCTGCGGCTGGGTGAGATTACGGGTCTGGTCGTCAGGCCACATGTCGGAGAAATGAACTTAGTCGAACTTTTCCCAATTTCTTCCGTGTATACACCGAACTAATCATAGAGGATTCTTTTTCCAAAAGGCTTTGGGCTTGTAATTTAGCGGGAAAATATTTTTCAGTTTGACGACGTTCATGCTTGCTTTTTGGACTCATTTTGGACTGGAGTAGAATTACAATTGTCTATTATTCGATGTGTTGTAACTGACCAATTGTTCAGATAATATGAATCGAGTGTTGATGCTGTCAATACGTACACAACTGAGGAGGATCCCAACCCATGAAGAAATCCGATATCTGTATAAATGAATTTACCGACAAAATTCAGTCGGGGCAGATGTCACGACGTAAGTTCAATCAGATTCTGGGCGCTGCTGGCGTTAGCTTAGTCACGGCCCCAATGATGTCTCACACTGCCTCGGCTGCGGCCGCAGACCAGGCTACCTATTTCACGTGGGGCGGTTACGATGTCCCCGAAATGTTCGGGCCGTACATTGCCAAGCACGGTGAGCCACCCAACTTTGCCGCATTTGGCGGATCAGAGGAAGGGCTCACCAAGATGCGAGCGGGTTATGTG
>LUSG01000194.1 GCA_001629395.1 Gammaproteobacteria bacterium REDSEA-S15_B12
GCATTGCAGAATTCGACCCTGTGGGTGATTTTCAGGCTGCACATACGGCCCGTACCATTGATCCCAGATCATTGGGGATTGCACTGGATCGAATACTGCCCGAACAACGCAACCTGGTCTACGATGCGGGTAATTTTCTCGGCATCGTACCTTACATTTCGGTACCAGGCCCGGATCAATTCAAGTTCACTACAAATTTTGCGTCGATCGGTCTCGGCTTTGGTACGGCGTTGGGTGTTGCCCGTGCACGGCCTGATAGCACGACCGTGCTGATTGTGGGTGATGGTGGATTTCTAATGACCCTCAGTGAACTGGAAACGGTTGTTCGCGAAGATCTGCCGCTGATTATCGTAGTGATGAACGATTGTGCCTATGGTGCCGAGTTGCACTTTTTAAAGATGCATCAGCGTCCAGTCGGGCTGTCGGTATTTCCGGATCTGGACTTTGCGCCCATCGCGGAAGGGTTTGCTTTTGAGGCCTTTACGATCCGGACTATGGATGACCTAGAGCAGGCAGCGCCCTCTATACGGTCACCAGAAGGGCCTATACTGCTCGACTGCAAGATCAATGCGGACATTGCAGGGTCATTCATGAGCGAACTGGCAGCGTTTGAGGGCGGCGAAGACTGACTTCACGTGCGCTGCCATTGTTACGAGGCGACCCTGCACCCCGTTGAAGTACCGGCCCGGCGGGTCAGTCTGAAACTCCGGCTGGGAAACACGCGGAATCAACCATACCAGTACAAATACCCGGCCAGGGGCCAGTAGAGGCTGGACGAACGAACGGTTATTGCCAGGATGTCTGGTTGTAGGCAAGCCGGGTCTGAATTTCCAGCGGCGACTGAAACCGACTCGGCGGTTCTATACCGATGTCCCGCAGCAGGTGATCGGGTAGTGACCGAATCAATTCAGCTTGATAGCTACGAGCATGGGTGTCGCGATACTTGCCAACCGGGGCCACCCATAACGCCGTGAATACTCGACCGACGATGCGGCCCAACTGACAGATGAACCGGCGCATTGCTTGGGCCTGGGCTTGCCGGCCACGCCGCATGACGATGTCGTAGTCGAGAATGCTGAATTCTTTTGAATCCAGTACGGTCAGCAGTGCCGCCTCAGGTCCTTTGAGGACGTGATCATCGTTCGCGAGGGTCCATTTTGCGACCGTTTGGTCAAGGTGTCGGGGAGGTGATTTAGACATATTAGTATTATTAATCCTGAAAAATGAGAGCGAAAAGACGTGCACGACTAAAGCGGCGCGAAATTTATAGGATTAATAGCGTGTCGACAAACGATATATTCTTTGATTATTGTTATAAAAACTAAATTGAATGAATGTCGATTACGGCAATGTACGGCCCGACGCCACGGTCGAGTCGCGCGATGACACCTCGCAAATTCAGGACAACCCGGGGCAGGCCGTGGGCCTAGGTCCGGCGGGTCGTGACTGGCCTATTGACGCCAGGGGGCTTTTGCGAACAGGCAAAGGAAGTCCAGCGCCAGTGTTGCTCCGGCTAGCGCGGTAATCTCAGCGTGGTCGTAAGGCGGTGCCACTTCTACCAGGTCCGCTCCCACGATGTTGATACCTGCCAAGCCTTTCACAATTTCCCTCGCCTGGCTGGTGGTAAGTCCACCACAGACGGGGGTACCGGTACCCGGGCCATCGAGGATATTGAAACCCAGGGTGTCCTGGTTGTCGGTCCGCAGGCCGATCTGAACAGATGTCGCAGGATCAAGGAATCCCTGTTTTGTCGCATGCCAGAACATGGTGCCGTGATTGACACCATCATCATGTTCATCAGGCCAGGTGTCACTGTGCGCATCGAAGTGAATCAGTGAAATTGGTTTGCCGTGTTTTCTAGCATGTGCTTTGACCAGAGGCCAGCTGATGAAATGGTCGCCACCCAGTGACAGCACCATGACATCCTGACCCAGCATCCAGGAGACGTACTCTTCGATTTGTTGCGGGACCTTTGCGGGTTGTGCAAAGTCGAATGGCAGATCACCGTGGTCACAAATTCGTAGTTCGCGGATGGGATGGAAATCCCAGCCGTAAACACGGGTGCCGAATGCCAGGCTGACCGATGCGTTCCGGATCCCACGAGGTCCGAAGCGGGCGCCTGGGCGGTTGGTCGTTGCTGTGTCGAAGGCGATGCCGACTATGGCAGCGTCAATGTTACTGAGGTCTTTCTGATAGGGCCGGCGGAGAAAACTGGTCACGCCGGCGTAAGTGGATTCTTCCGGCAGTGAGTGAATGTCCAACGTCGTCAGTGCGCCGTCGGTTGTCATTCCGAGTTTATCTGTCATAGCGTGTACTCAGTAAACGTGTTGTAAGTGATGGACTCAATAGTCAGGGGTCCTTATGACGAGGCCGCAGATTCAAGAGTTTGTATCGGATCTTTGTGGGTCCTGGAGTCCGGCAATGCTATTTCGGTCCGTGTTGGTCAGGTAGATCTGGCCCTGGAGGTCAGCCACATGTTCGTGGAAGGCAATAGCATCGGAAGACATAGTGGACACCGGGGCGATCTCCTCTTTGAAGTGACCGAAACGGTCTTCTCCACTGACCAATGTCGCATAGTCCACATCGATTCGGGTCTGGCGGGCCGCGGGTGTGATATAGCGGATAGCGACGCCAACTCGTCTTTGCCCCGAACGATTCGGTGTTGACGCGTGAAATAAGTCAACATGATGGATTGAGACCTCGCCGGCTTTGAGTTCGACCCAGACGGATTGGTCTTCATCGATTCCATTCAATATGGTTTGGCCACGGGTCAGAAAATTATTTGGATCTTCGGTATCCTGATGTTCAACTTGTCCATTGTGGTGGCTGCCAGGGAGCATTCTCATACACCCGTTCTCTCGAGTAGCGTTCGTTAGAGCCACCCACACGGTTAGTACTTGATTACTGTCGAGTCCCCAGTGGGCGCTATCCTGGTGCCAAGAAATAAACCGGCCGTCACCTGGTTCTTTCGGATAGATGTGAGTAGTCCAAACCATCAGATCATCCCCCAGAATAGGCCGGACCAACTCGAGGATTGCCGGATGCCGCATGAGTTGGTCAAACCAGGGAAATACAAGGTGTGACTTGTAACGCCACTTGCCATTGATCGGGCCGCCCGAATTTTTTTCATAGGCTTCGAGTTCAGCAAGGTAGTTGGCCGCGTCATCGGTAGTCATCACGCGCTGAGGAAAGATCAAGCCCGTATCTTTATATCGCTTAATCTCATCGGCCGAAAGTATCATGATGATCTCCTACAATAAACCAGTGACTATCCTATCAGCTATATAGTGGCACATGACCCAGAATCTATCTCTGATCGTGGCGAATCATGTCAGCGGCTTTTTCCGCGATCATGATCACTGGCGCATGTGTGTTTCCTCTCGTAACGATGGGCATAATTGAGGCATCAACGATTCGAAGTCTTTCTAGACCGCTTACCTTAAGTTCAGGTGTAACTACTGTGAGCGGGTCACTAGTTGGTCCCATCCTACAGGTGCCGGCCAGGTGATGGCTGACACTGAAAGTTTCTCGAATCCAGGGTTCGATATCGTCTGTCGAGGTGATCCGTGGTCCAGGATTTATCTCTTTACCCATGAATTCTGCGAATGCTTTTTGGTGGCTCAGGTCTTTTAACATTTCGTAGCCTGAGCGCAGTGCTAACAGATCGTCGTTATCTCTTAGAAAGTTAAATCTAAATTTTGGATTGACCTTTATATCGGTATCACAAATCTTTACAGATCCCCGGCTTTTGGGGGCTACCAGATCACCCCATATCTGGAACCCATGCCCTCCGAAATCAGTGTAGAGATCGCCAAATGCCAAGGGCATAAAGGAGCATTGGAGGTTTGGTGCTGGTGAGCCGCTATCCGTTTTAAGGAATCCACCGACATTCATATGAGTGGTCGCTGCTGCACCGGTTTTCAAAGTTAGCCACTGATATCAGTACGTGTGTGTGTAGGTTCTCACCAACGCCAGGGAGATCATGCACTATTGGTATCCCCAGCGACTCAAGATGTTCGGGTGATCCAATTCCGGACAGTTGCAACAGTTGCGGCGATGCGATGGCCCCAGCTGCTATCAGAATTTCCTCAGTTGCAGTGATTGTCCGGCGTTGTTTGTCATCACTGATAACGATGCCCGTGGCTCTTGTCCCATCAATCATTACCCGTTCAACCTGCACGCCTGCCAGGACTGTGAGGTTTGGCCTTTTCAGTGCGGGCTGAAGATACCCTGCGTAAACATCTGATCGGCGGCCCTTATCGGTATTGCGATGCATTGCTCCGAATCCTTCTTGTATTGGACCGTTGTAGTTTTGATTCTGTGGGTAGCCCGCTTGTTCGGCCGCGTTAAGGAACGCAATATTCAAGGGAGACACGGCAGGATCGTCGGCAGTGACCTTGATTGGACCGCTGTGGCCCATGTAGGGATCGGTTGGGTCGCTGAAGGATTCAATGCGACGGAACAAAGGTTCGACGTCGGAGTAAGACCAACCATTACAGCCTGAGGCCGCCCAACCGTCAAAGTCGGCGCTGTTTCCTCGGACCCACATCATTCCATTGATTGCCGAAGAGCCACCAAGGATGCGGCCCATCTTGTAGGGTAAAGACCGGCCGGACGCGTGGGTTTCAGGTTCGCAGCGATAATCCCAGTGGTAGTTGCCTTTAACGTAAAGCTGACCGACAGCACCAGGTACCTGTATAGAGAGGCCACGGTATCTCGGGCCAGCTTCCAGCAGCAGCACCTGACAGGATGGGTTTTCGGACAGCCGTGCGGCCAGCACGCAGCCGGCTGTGCCGCCGCCGACTACGACATAGTCGAATGTCATTTAACTACATACTGCAGGTTGAGTGGTATATGGACCATGTTAGGAAACGTTATAGGGCAGTGCAGTCGCTTTTCGGGGTTCCTCGCAGGTGATTACTTCCACAACCGCCGGCACGCCCACAGCGTTTTGCGTAAATGCGCGATTCAAAGCGGGTATGATCTGAGAGGGCTCAGTGACGCGTTCTCCGTGCCCACCCAAGGCTTTGGCGACATCCGCGTAATCCCCCCCGAGTTCGTGAATAGCATATTGTTCAGATGCAACTGGATGATATTCGGTGTAGCCGCCCATGACAGAATTTTTCAGCACGATCGTTGTTGTACCAATTTCGTTGCGCACGGCAGTTTCCAGCTCCATGCCAACCATGCCAAAAGCAGCTTCGCCCATCAGGTTCACGCAGGTCCTGTCGGGTTTGGCCAGCTTTGCTCCCTGAATCAGGCCAAGTCCGGTACCGAGTTGCGTGGTTTTCCCCCAACCCAGGTAGCCGTGGGGGACCAGTGTTTCATAAAAGGCTGTGGTCTGGTCACGCGGAGAGCCTGCATCGTGAGTGACGATCGTTCGGTGTCGGGCTACGGTGTGCATCAAGTCCCAGATCACGCGGTAAGGGTTAATCGGTATCTGGTCAGATTCCAGCAAAGGCTGCCATGTTTTTAGAAAAGCCTGTTTTGCGGCCAGCACCTGGTCTCTGGTTGTGGAATTTTCCTTACGGCCAGTTGTACCCAGCCTTTCGCAGAGTTCCTCGACCGCGGCTGCCAGGGTGGGCTTCGCATCACCGATGACGGCGAAATCGATGGGGTAGTCCTTGGCAATATCACCCTCCCAGTTGGTCAGCTGTACATAAGTACGCCCCCCGCGAGGGAATGGTGTGATGTATTCTGATCGGGTAAAGCTGGTACCCAGACCCACGATTAGGTCTGCATTGTTCAGGAACTGAACGACGCCATCGGGTCGTGAAAGGCCGGCGCAGCCCAGCGACAGGGGGTGATTTTCCGGAAAGCAGCCCTTGCCATTCAGCGTTGAGATCACGGGAATCTGGGCAAGTTCTGCCAGTTGGGTCAATTCATCTGCTGCACCGGCATAAAGAATGCCCTGCCCGGCAATGATGACTGGTGCGCTGGCATCGAGCAGCCGGTCCAAGAGTTTGGAGATATCGGAACCATCGGCACACGGCGTTGATCGACGCTGCGGCCGGTACTGGTCGATGAGCCCGGGATCCGCGTCTTGCGTATACAGGTCGTGCGGCACTTCCAGAACAACCGGGCCAGGTTTCCCATTTCTTAATTGTGCAAACGCGTTCTGCATCATCTGCGGGATCCGGTCCACACGGTGGACGGCTTCACACCATTTACTGATGTACTGAAAATTGCGTGCCGCACTGAAATTTGGAGTGACACCCTGATTACCAGTTGCGTAACCGCCGGGTAGATGCAGCAGGGGCACGTTGTCAGCAAAGCATTGAGCGAGTGCACCGGTTGCGTTTTCGGACCCGGGTCCATACTGAACGGTGGTGGCACACGCGGACTGTCCGCCGGTCGCGCGTAGGTAGCCATCAGCGATATGTAGCGCCTGGCGTTCTTGGCGCACGATGATTGGTCGCATACCGATCTTGGCCGCGGCTTCGATGAGGTCGCTGTGTGGAAATGCAGGAAGGATTTTGACGCCTTCGCGCTTCAGTATCTGTGCAATCAGGTCAGCGCCATTCATAGTTTTACCTCGCCACTCCTGACGGAAGAGTACTTTACTTGGCCCTGATTTTCTGCACAATGACAACCGGCTTCAAGGAGGGCTCGATGTCAAGAGCAATCAATAAAGACGATATTGCAGGACAGGATAAATCCCCCTGGAATTATCAACCATCGATTCCAATTGAAGGCGTACCGGTTTTTGTTTGGCCCCCGCGACCGGTAGCCGCGATTAAATACCTGCTGTCGAGGGTTTACCTGTTTTCAGTTGTCATACCGTTCGGGTTGTTTGGGCTGATAACGTGGACTTACCTGCAGCCTGCCATTACGCGTTGTGCCACATTCGAGTTCAGCTGGATCGCCCAGATGTATCTGCGTAATCTAATGCTCTTTGTGCTGATCGTGGGTGGTCTTCATCTGTATTTTTATACTTTCAAACGTCAGGATAGACAACTCAGATTTAGTAACCAGGAGCTTGGCCGTGATGATCGAAAGTTTTTTGCCCGTGACCAGGTGTGGGACAACATCTTTTGGAGTTGTGTCAGCGGTGTGACGTTGTGGACGGCCTATGAAGTGTTTTTTATGTGGAGTTATGCGAACGAGCTTCTTCCGTTCTATCTTGACTGGCGCGAGCATCCCGTTTGGTTTGTGCTGATATTGTTTGCGATTCCATTTTTCGACTCGGCCCATTTCTACTTCATCCATCGGTTGCTTCATTGGAAGCCACTCTACCGGATTGCCCATGCGGTACATCACCGCAATGTGAGTACGGGGCCATGGTCCGGTTTTTCAATGCATCCCCTTGAACACCTCATTTACCTGAGCAACGTACTGATTCATATTCTGTTTGCTTCCCATCCCATCCACATCTTCTTCCACTTACAGTGGAACGCAATTGGTGCGGGTGTGAGTCATACCGGCTACGAATCGTTGGCAGTCCGCGGAAAGCCTCTGATTTATCTGAGTCCGTTCCATCATCAACTGCACCATCGCCTGTACAACTGCAACTATGGCAATAGCCTGGTACCCATGGATAAATTATTTGGGTCCGATCATGACGGTACCGCCGAGGCCTGGAGCGCTATCCGGAATGGTCGGCGGGCGAAGGTGGCGGCGGTCTGAAGTAGTGGCTAAATCAGCTGGGCTTTACTTGCCAGTCTGGACGTTAAATTTACGACCCTAGCCTCTCTGCAATAGACAGGATGCGCTGCATGTCACGTAACACCGGTTTTTCAATCAGCTTGCCATCAACGACCACCAGCCCCGTGTCCGCTTTGGCAAACGCATCTAGAATGCGGCGCGCGTGCGCAATTTCTGATTCACTGGGGGTGAAGACATCATTCAGTATCGGTATCTGTTTCGGATGGATAGAACCCTTGCCGCTGAACCCCAGTTCCCTTGCCAGCGTGGCCTCCCGCGCCATACCGTCGGGGTCTTCCAGGTCGAGATAAGGCACGTCTATCGCATCGATACCTGCGCTGGCGGCGGCGTGCACAACTCTTGATCGTGCATAAAGCAGCGGCTCCCAGGCATTAGAACAGCGCAGCTCTGCTGCCATGTCGACTCCGCCAAAAAAAAGTGCATCAATACGGGTGCTCGCTTGCGCAATATCGTGGACTGCTTCCAGTGAAGCGTTGGTTTCGATGATGACATGCAGTCGGGTATCGTGACCGCGTTCAGACAGCAGATCGTCCAGCCAAATAATTTCGTCCGTTGTCATGACTTTGGGCAGCATTAAAGCCGGTGGTGGAGTATCCGTTGCCAGTACGGCGTTGACATCGGCGAGACCGAATGCCGTACGCAGGCAGTTAATACGCACGATTCGCTCGACACCATCATCTGCCTGGGGTGAGGCAAACAGGGCCAGGCCTTTTTCCCGTGCTTCGTCTTTGTCTTTGGGCGCGATGCCGTCTTCGAGTTCGACACAGACAATGTCGGTACCGCAGGCGAGAGCCTTGGGGTACATTTCTGGCTTAAGGCCCGGTGCAAAGATAAATGTGCGCCGTGGTCGGATGCTGTGTTCGCTGGTTGTCATGGCGTTGTCCCGATCTAACGTGGAAGCTGTAGTGTCGACGAAGGATTACCCGCTGTCATCGGTAATTTAAATCCAGAATGAGTCACGCACTTCCGCGGCGCGTGGTCCGTCAGGGGCTTGAACGTTCAGGGTGGTGCCCGCAGCCCAGTGGTCTTTGCGGACCATAGCGATCGCAACATTGATTTCAAAGTCTGGTGACCATGTGATCGAGGTGACGTGACCTGCGGTATTCCCGGCGGTATCTGTGAGCGGCCAGGACCAGCTGATTGACGGTACTGCCGGGCCTGCTACCGCCAATGGCCGGATCTGCCGGCCCGGGTTCTGCTTTTGCATTAATGCGGCGTGTCCCAGGCACTCGGTGGCAGAGTCTAGATTGCAGTATTTACCAAGACCTGATTCGAACGGCGTATCGTTAATGGACATATCGTTACCGTAGGACAGCAGACCCGCTTCGATGCGTTCGATCAGATTTGGGCAACCCGCACGAACATCCAGATCTTTGCCGGCCTCAAACAGCGTGTCCCACAGGGCTTCCCCATGCTGACTGCCGTCCAGGTAGATTTCAAACCCTCCCTGGTGAGACCAGCCCGATCGGGCAATCACCATATCCTGGCCCTGGAAATTGACAGTTTTATGTCGGAAGAACCGGGTCTCGACGATGTCTGCACCGAATACCCGTTCAATGAGTTCGTCTGATTTGGGACCCTGTACCGCAAGGGGTGATACGTCAGGTTCGAAAATCTGAACGTTCAAGTCACGGCCCATGGCAAGGCCCTTGCAGTAATACAGCATGTCGCTGTCGGCAAGCGATAACCAGTAGCGCTCTTCAGCCAGCCGAATAACGATGGGGTCGTTCAGTATCTGACCTTCATCGTCGACCATGGGTATGTAGTAACACTGATCGTCAGTCATTCGTGACAGGTCGCGTGGTGTGGTCATCTGTACCAGTGCCAGTGCATCGGGGCCTTTGATCTCGACCTGCCGCTCGCAGGATACATCCCAGACCTGTACTGCACGCTTCAGGTGGGCATAGTCTTCTTCAATGGAATGAAAATATCCTGGAATCAGCATCCGGTTGTACACCGAATAAGCTTTCACTCCGGCTTCCTCAACGCGGCGGGTAAAAGGCGTGCGTCGTACCCTGATAGAAGGAGAGATGTGGGGCAGTGACATGAGCAGGGGGTCCTGTATAGTGCGATTGTCCAGTTCGGGGGGCTATTGTCCGCAACTGGCCGAAAAAAACAATCACAGCAATGAAGTGAGGCGGTTGCTGACAGCACAATTCCGGTGAGTTCTGTCGACCCTGCCTGTCGGTACCGGATAAGAAGGAAGAACAATAGAAAACCCCAACGACTCGACAGTAGATTCCCGTGAGTGGCGGCCGCTGAAGGG
>LUSG01000195.1 GCA_001629395.1 Gammaproteobacteria bacterium REDSEA-S15_B12
ACGGCGATTTCATGGATGAGATGAACCGCGATCAGGCCTACAGTGACGAGGTGGCCGACAAGCTGCATGAGGCGCTGAAAGACTTCAAAGCCAACGGCAGTTGGTAAGAACCCAAAAGGGTAGAGACGATGGCAGGTGCCAAGGAAATCCGGACCAAGATCAAGAGTATCCAGAATACTCAGAAGATCACCAAAGCGATGGAAATGGTCGCGGCCAGCAAAATGCGCCGTGCTCAGGAACGCATGCACCAGGCTCGACCCTATGCGCAGAAAATGCGCAACGTGATCGCCCATGTATCGCAGGCTAACCTGGAATACAAACACAGTTTTACGTTGGAACGCCCCGTCAAGCGGGTTGGTTTCATCATCGTATCCAGCGACCGGGGCCTTTGCGGCGGTCTCAACATCAACTTGTTCCGGGACGTTGTGAATGCGCTGACCGAATGGCAATCGCAGAGCGCTGAGATTGATCTGACGACGATCGGTTCTAAGGGGTTTCAGTTTTTCAACCGGGTAGGCGCCAACATTGTGTCAGAGGCGACCCGGCTGGGGGATACCCCGCATCTGGACGACCTGATAGGCCCGGTCAAGGTTATGCTGGATGCCTATACTGATAGCCGCATAGATCGGTTGTACCTGGTACATAACCACTTTCAATCGACTATGTCGCAGACACCGCAGGTAGAACAGCTGTTACCACTTCATGCGGAACAGCCGGACGAGACTTTGTCCCATCACTGGGATTATCTCTATGAGCCAGATGCGAAGGATGTGGTCGACGCCCTGATGACGCGTTATATCGAATCACTGGTTTATCAGGGCGTGGTTGAAAACATAGCCTGTGAAATGGCGGCCCGAATGGTGGCGATGAAATCGGCATCGGACAATGCGGGCGACCTGATAGACGAGCTGCAATTGGCCTACAACAAGGCGCGTCAGGCTTCGATTACCCAAGAAATTTCAGAGATCGTCGGCGGAGCGGCGGCTGTCTGATAGAACCCACAAAAACCGACCAGTTTTAATGAGGAAGACACTATGAGTAACGGAAACATTGTAGAGATTATCGGCGCAGTCGTGGACGTCGAGTTTCCAAGGGAATCCGTACCCAAGATCTATGATGCACTGGCGGTCTCGGAAACCGGCCTAACCCTCGAGGTCCAGCAGCAGCTGGGGGATGGGGTGGTTCGGACTATTGCAATGGGATCCAGCGATGGCCTGAAGCGCGGAATCGAAGTCACTAACACCGGGGCACCGATCACGGTGCCCGTCGGTGAAGCAACCTTGGGCCGTATTCTGGACGTGCTGGGCAGGCCCGTCGATGAAGGCGGCCCGGTTGAATCAGCCCATGCCCTACCCATCCACCGCAAGGCGCCGGCTTATGCCGACCAGGCACCCAGTGTCGAGATCCTTGAAACCGGCATCAAGGTCATCGATCTAATCATGCCGATCGCCAAAGGTGGCAAGATCGGATTGTTTGGCGGTGCTGGTGTGGGTAAAACAGTAACGATCATGGAGTTGATTAACAACATCGCTAAAGAACATTCCGGCCTGTCAGTTTTTGCGGGAGTCGGTGAGCGCACCCGTGAAGGGAATGATTTCTTCCACGAGATGAAAGAATCCGGTGTGCTGGACAAGGTGTCGATGGTTTTTGGTCAGATGAACGAACCGCCGGGTAACCGACTTCGAGTGGGCCTGACCGGGCTTACCATAGCGGAGCATTTTCGTGAGGAAGGCCGCGACGTGCTACTTTTTGTCGACAACATTTACCGCTACACGCTGGCGGGTACCGAAGTATCTGCGCTGCTTGGCAGGATGCCTTCTGCAGTGGGCTATCAACCAACACTGGCTGCCGAGATGGGTATTCTCCAGGAGCGGATCACCTCAACCCGCACGGGCTCGATTACCTCGTTCCAGGCCGTCTACGTGCCCGCGGACGACCTGACGGATCCATCACCGGCGACAACATTTGCTCATTTGGATGCCACCTTGGTGCTGTCAAGACAGGTGGCAGAGCTTGGTATTTATCCTGCGGTTGATCCGCTCGATTCGACCAGTCGACAGCTGGATCCCCTGGTGGTCGGTCAGGAACATTACGATACCGCTCGAGCAGTTCAGGGCACACTACAGCGCTACAAAGAACTGCGCGATATCATCGCTATCCTCGGTATGGATGAGCTGTCTGAAGAGGATAAGCTGAGCGTCGGCCGTGCCCGTAAGATTCAACGCTTTTTGTCCCAACCATTCTTTGTGGCCGAGACTTTTACCGGATCACCGGGTAAGTTCGTGACCCTAAAAGACACCATCCGCGCATTTCAGGGTATCGTCAACGGGGACTATGACGACCTGCCAGAACAAGCGTTCTATATGGTGGGTGGAATCGAGGAAGCTGTTGAGAAGGCAAAAACCATCACCTGATTAAGGGCAGATCCCTGCATATGGCCAATACCATCAGAGTTGATATCGTCAGCGCCGAACAAGATGTATGGTCCGGAGAAGGCACTATGGTGTTTGCACCTGCCGAGATGGGTGAAATCGGCATTGCGCCACAACACGCCCCACTGCTGACTCGCCTTAAGCCTGGCGAGATCCGAATACAGCAAGAGTCTGGGGAAGAGCAGTTTTTCTTTATTTCCGGTGGCATGCTGGAGGTCCAGGGCCATGTTGTGACTGTGCTTTCGGATACGGCGCTCAGAGCCAATGACCTTGATGAAGCCGCAGCGCTGGAAGCACAGCGTAGGGCCGAACAGGCCTTGGCTGACCGTGGTGGTGAACTGGAGTTGGCGAAGGCTAAGGCGGAGCTGATACAAGCAGCCGCCCAACTCCGTGCCATTCAGAAACTTCGCGCCCGTGCCTGAAAACAACCGCCGGTCAGGTGGCTGTCGTTTAAGATGTCTTCTTTGCTGGTTACTGAAAACAAGTTTGTCTCAATCGTTTATACGATAAGAGACAGCAGCGGTTCGATCGTGGAGTACAGCGATCTGCCACTTTCCTATGTGCATGGCGTTAGCAGCAGCCCGTTGTTTCCACAAGTCGAAACCGCCTTGGAGGGTTTGGGCAAAGGAGAACAGGTCGACGTATTTCTGACAGCCTCTGAAGCGTTTGGTGATCATGACCCGGATCTGATCTACTTCGATGAGCTTGAGAATACGCCTGAAGAGTTGCATTTCGTCGGTGCCGAGGGGGATGCTGAGAATGACCAAGGCGAGGTGCTGCATTTTATCGTCACCGATATCAACGACGGTAAGATTACCGTCGATGCAAATCACCCGTTGGCCGGTCAGGATGTAACCTTCACAGTACGCGTTGCCGATATCCGGGACGCAACAGCTGAAGATATCGGTGAGCAGGCCCAGCAGTTTTTTCACTGAGCCGCAAACCACTGCTAAGGTGACTGTATGCGCCAGCTGTTTACAGTAATATCCCTATTATGACCTTCGAAGTGATTGTGCTTGCAGCAGGCAAAGGCACGCGCATGCAATCGCGCGTGCCTAAGGTTATGCAGGACCTCGCTGGTCAATCCTTGTTCAGTCATGTAATGACCGTCGCAGCAGGGTTACAGGCCTCTCACATACACGTGGTTCATGGGCATGACGAAGGTGTTTTACAGCGTGCAGTTCAGCAATTATCCGGTGTGAACTGGGTTTGTCAGGAGCAACAGCTGGGAACAGCCCATGCCGTATTGCAGGCACTGCCGACAGTGAATCCGGAATCCGACGTTCTGGTGCTTTACGGTGATGTGCCACTGATCAAACAGTCTACCCTGGCGGCACTCGTGGCCGCAGTCGACGGCAGGAACCTGGTTGTACTGACAGCACAAGTACCAGACCCCAGCGGTTATGGCCGTGTGGTCAGGGGGCGCGACGGTTCCGTCGCGCGCATCGTAGAGGAGCGAGACGCCGACGAAGATGAAAAAGCAATCTGCGAAGTCAACACAGGGTTTGTCGCTGCGCCCGCGACAGTTTTAAGTAGGCTGCTGGGGCGCATTGGTAACGAAAATGACCAGGGGGAGTATTATCTTACCGATGCCGTCAGCCTCGCCGTCGAGAGCGGCACGCCTGTCCTGACGCACACGACGACAGATGTTGACGAGGTCAGCGGTGTCAATACACCCCAGCAACTGGCACGGCTGGAGCGCGGTTACCAGGCACGTCAGGCTGAAGAACTGATGCACGCGGGATTGTGTTTGCGGGATCCGACACGATTCGATTTGCGCGGTACGATAGAGTTCGGTACCGACTGTATGATCGATGTCAACGTGCTGTTGGTGGGGCACGTTGTTTTGGGTAACGACGTCACGATTGGTGCTAACTGTACCGTACTGGACAGCGAATTAGGCGATGGTGTTACCGTCAATCCGAATAGTGTGATTGAAGGCGCTAAGGTTGGTTCGGACTGTAGCATCGGTCCGTTTGCCCGGTTACGCAGCGGTACCCAGCTGGCGGCGCGGGCTCGGGTCGGAAATTTCGTAGAACTCAAGGAAACCCGTATGGGTGAGGGGTCTAAAGCCAACCACCTGGCTTACGTTGGTGATGCTGAGGTCGGACAAAACGTGAATATTGGAGCGGGCGTGATTACCTGCAACTATGACGGTGTCGATAAACACAAGACCCTGATCGGCGACGACGCTTTTGTTGGGTCTGACAGTCAGCTGGTGGCGCCGGTAGAGATCGGACCTGGAGCAACCATAGGTGCTGGATCAACACTGACAGGCAACGCGCCGGCCGGGAAACTTACGTTGAGCCGGAGCAAGCAAGTCACGCGGGATAATTGGCAAAGACCACAGAAAAAGGATCGAGTAAAGTAGCTGAATATTACCTAGCTGGACAACTTCAAATTATCAACATGCGGTCAGTCTCAAAATGTGCGGAATAGTCGGTGCGGTTTCACGGGTTGATGTAGCACCATTTTTGCTGAAGGGGTTACAGCGACTGGAATACCGCGGCTACGATTCCGCCGGTGTCGTGGTTATCAATGATGCTGGCGGGTTCGATCGTTCACGGGCAGTTGGAAAAGTTGAAATGCTTGAGCGGGCCCTGTCGCAGAGAAATCTCTCCGGCTCAACAGGACTTGCTCACACACGCTGGGCGACTCACGGTGCCGTTACCGAACCAAACGCACACCCACACATTTGCCAAGACACGCTGGCGCTGGTCTGTAACGGCATAGTCGAGAACCACGACGAACTGCGGCAGGTGCAGACGGACCACGGCTTGATTTTTACTTCCGAAACCGATACCGAAGTAGTGGTGCATCAGATCTACATGCACCTGAACACGGGTCAGGATCTTGCAGAAGCGGTCCGCAACACGGTTCAAGAGCTAGAGGGTAGTTTTGCCCTAGGGGTTGTTCAGGCCGGCGAACCAGGCCGTATGATCGCCGCCCGTCAGGGACCACCACTGATCATAGGATTGGGCGAAGACGAGTTTTTCATCGCATCCGACATAGCCGCCCTGCTTTCAGTGACTCGTAGGTACATCGTGATGGAGAACGGTGACATTGCTGATATTCGAAACGGTACTTGCACGATTCGTGATGCTCTGGGCAATTCCGTAGAGCGGCTTGTGCGCGAAAGCAGCCAGTC
>LUSG01000196.1 GCA_001629395.1 Gammaproteobacteria bacterium REDSEA-S15_B12
CTAAAGAGCTAACGGTCATACTTTATTTCGGGCTACCAGTTGCTTGGAGATGATGATTCGCTGCAGTTCGTTGGTGCCCTCACCAATCGCCAGAAGTGGCGCATCCCTGTAATAGCGTTCAATATTGAACTCACGCGAATACCCATAGGCACCGTGAATACGCATTGCGTCAACACTGTTGCTGATGGCCGCTTCAGACGCATGCAGTTTCGCCATGCCGGCTTCCATGTCACAGCGTCCGCCGCTGTCATACGCCCGCGCTGCAGATTCTGTCAAGAGCCGGGCAGCCTCTACCCTCGTCGCCATATCTGCCAGCTTAAGCTGAATCGCCTGATGTTCGCATATGGGTTTGCCGAAACTCTTACGCACCTGGGCGTAGGTGATCGACTCCTCAAGACAAGCGCGCGCTATCCCAACACCCCGAGCCGCAATGTTGATTCTTCCCAGTTCAAGTCCTGACAGTATCTGCTGCAGCCCTCGTCCCTCTTCTTCACCAACAAGATTTTCACGTGAGACCTTGCAGTCCTCAAACAACAACTCTGCCGTATCTATTCCCTTGTATCCCAACTTATCCAGCTTTCGCACAACGTTAAAACCTGGCCCTTTTTCTATTAGTAGTAGGCTCATACCCCGGTGCGCAGGCTCCGCACGAGGATCGGTCTTCACCAATACGGCCAAAATGCCGCCCTCGGCACTGTTGGTTATCCAGGTCTTGACCCCATTGACCACGTAGTGATCATCCTCACCGACAGCCTGGGTTCTGATTCCCTTCAGATCAGTTCCACAGTCGGGCTCGGTCAGTCCGATTCCACCACGCAATTCGCCGGATGCAAATTTGGGAAGATAGTATTTTTTCTGGCGCGTGGTGCCAAACCGCTGAACAGCAGCAGCCATAATAAGGTGGGAGTTGAATATTCCTGATACCGACATCCACACTGCCGATATCCGCTCAATAATAGACGCGTAGGTAGTCGCAGACAGCCCCAGTCCACCATACTCAGTGGAAATCGTCGCACCGAACAGTCCCAATTCAATCATTCGATCGACAATAGCCTGGGGATAGGTATCGCTGGCTTCTAACTCCCTGGCGACGGGACGCACATCACGCTCTAGAAACTTGTCAACGGAATCCAGAATCATCGTCTCTTCACTGGAGCGTATTTCTACACCACTCATGGATGGTTACCTCTTGATGTCCTGAGCTGACAACTGGTTAATCGTCTGCTGCATAACCTCGTTTGGGCACCAGGAAGGCTCTCTGGTAGGTCATCACGATGGTTTCGTCGGCCTTCATGGCTGTGGTCCTGGCGGACACGATTCCCTGGTTCGGACGGCTCTTGGACTCTCGCTTATCCAGCACTTTTGATTCCGCATACAAAGTATCTCCAGCAAATACCGGCGCGGTCAGGCTGATATCCGTCCAGCCGAGGTTAGCGATTGCTTTTTGGCTGAGATCACTCACGCTCATGCCAGCGACGATAGATAAAGTCAGCGCTGAGTTCACCAGCGGCTTGCCGAATTCTGTTTTTGCTGCATATTCCGCATCGAAGTGGATCGGATGTGTATTCATCGTCAACAGCGTAAACCAGGTGTTATCAGCTTCCGTAATCGTTCTCCCCGGCCGATGTTCGTAAATATCACCGATCTGGAAATCCTCAAAGTAACGACCATAGGACTCCCGATATCGACCAGGCCCCACCTCTTTTCTTTCAACAACCATGAAAGATGCGATTTACACAGCCTTGAGCGTTGCTGCCGGTTGGGCACGAGTGAGATCCAGCATCCCGTGGATGTTCTTCTGGTCATCGAGTTGGAGTATTCCTTTCGCCAGTTGGTCAAGCGAATCTGGGTCGAGATAAGGCGCAACAAGCGTATCAAACTTACCCCGCATTTCAGCATCGCTCAGGAAATTATTCGGCTCGCCTTTCGGGTCAACTACCATCTGCTCAAAGCTGGTGCCTTCGATATCAACTCGCGCCACACCGCTCATGTTTGTCGGATAATGCGCCTCAGCCCGGTCATCAACCACCGCCTTGATTTTCTTGCACAGTGCCAGGGTGTCCTGATCATCAAGATGGGTTTCATAATCATCCCATCCCATCCGCCCTTCCCGAATAGCCACCGCACCGACGAACGCCATTGAAAACTGGCCATCGACGTAGTTCTTCGGGTTTTGCTTTTCACTTTCCGGATCACCAATCAGGTTCCAACCGGTCCGGGGCAATCCGACTTCTATCGCCTCGACGGCACGATAGTCGACATCATTGGCTGCCCTTATCGCAATGAGTGCATCGATCGCGGCATGGCCATAACGACACGAAGGATAGGGCTTTACTGCGATGTTCATGGTTTCATAGGCTTCACCCAATCCTGCAATTACCTCAGTGGGGTCGGCATCGGGCGCATAGGCCTTGAGAAAACCACCTTTAGCGCCTTCCAGAGACTCCTTAGTCCCAATAAAACCTTTAGATGCCATCACCGCAGACACCAGTCCACCCATTGCGGCATAACCCACATGAAAGGGCTTGTTCCAGGCCCCATCAACGAGAAACTGCATCGAACCTGCTGCCTGGCTCCCGCAGAGCCCGAATGCACTGACGATCTGGTCGGCCGTCAGTCCCAGAATACTGCCAGCGGCAGCCGCAGCACCAAACACACCACAGGTTGCGGTCGGGTGAAAACCCCGGTTGTAGTGTTCTGTGGGATTCAGTGCAATGCTAAGACGGATCTGGACTTCGTAACCTGCCACAATGCCCGCAACAACCTGCTGCCCATCGGCTCCAGTCATCTCTGCTGCTGCCAGTGCTGCAGGAACGATAGGTGCGCTGGGATGGATCGAACCACGCGCATGGGTATCATCAAAATCAAGTGAATGCGCAAGATTTCCGTTGTAAAACGCCGCCGCCGCAGGCGAATAACCCCGCTCATCTCCAATCACCACCGCGTCACCACCCGAAAGCCCAAGCGCGTCCAGGGAGTCTGACATGGCAGAATTCAAAGCCGCTGCATGCCGGGCCCGCAGCGCAATACCCACATGGTCCAACACCAGCAAGCGGGTGCGTTCAACAACATTTTGTGGAAGCCTGCTGAACTGAAGGTCAGCGACAAATTGTGCAAGGCTGGCAGTTTCTGATTTCATTTTGGTCACTCCGTAGTCTGCTGTAACAAAATCGTAACGGTCGAACGCCCGATCATAATCGGCAATGAGCGCCGGGTCCAACAATAGCAGACCCTACACACTCAGCAGGCCGACCGATATTCAGCGTTTGCCGGTCAATCTCTCCAGCATTCATGACTATTCCAATACACCTGATTTTTCCAGTATCGCCTGTAACATGACGTTAGCACCAGCAGTGGCCCATTCGGGCTTGATGTCCTCAACCTCATTGTGGCTGATACCGTCGACACAGGGAATGAAAATCATCGATGTAGGCGCGGTTTGGGCAATAAAGCAGGCATCATGTCCGGCACCTGCAACGATCTCCCGCGCTGAATATCCCATCTGATCAGCCCCTGCCCGTACAGCTGAAATACACCCCTTGTCGAACGGAACCGGCGCATAGTAGAAGATCTGTTCCAACTCGTATTCAAGTCCTGACTTATGACAAATATCAGCCACACTATCACGTAAGGCACGGTCCATCTGACTCAACACATTATCATCGGGGTGGCGGAAATCCACTGTGATAAATGTCCGGCCGGGAATAACATTCCTGGAGTTAGGGTAAGCATCTATCATGCCGACTGTCGAACAGGCCAGCGGGGCATGTGACAAACCGATCTCGTTAACTCGTGCGATGATCCGCGCAGCGCCAACCAGTGCATCTTTGCGCCGATCCATCGGTGTCGGGCCGGCGTGAGATTCCACCCCGGTCAGAGTGATTTCGTACCATCGTTGCCCCTGTGCATCGGTAACGATGCCAATAGTCGTTCCTTCTTCGACGAGAATTGGACCCTGTTCGATATGCGCCTCAAAATAGGCGTGTAAAGGGCGCCCCATGGGAACCTGACCGGCGTAGCCGATTCTTTGCAATTCTTCTCCCATGGTGCGGCCCTGATCATCCGACCGGCTCAAACCATAATCAAGCTCGTAAACCCCAGCGAAAACACCCGAGGCGACCATGGCCGGGGCAAAGCGACTGCCTTCTTCATTGGTCCAACACACGGCTTCCACGGAATGCTTTGTCTGTAACCCTAGGTCATTCAGTGTACGAATAACTTCCAGCCCGGTCAGCACCCCGTAGACCCCATCAAATCGCCCACCGGTTGGCTGGGTGTCCAAATGACTGCCCGCAACAACTGATGGTAATTCGGGATCATTACCCGCACGGCGCGCAAATATATTGCCCATTTGATCCACAGAAATACTGCAGCCTGCTTCCGTACACCAACGAACAAAAAGATCACGCCCAGCCTTATCTTCGTCGGTTAATGCAAGCCGGCAAGACCCGCCTTTGTCTGTGGCTCCGATCTGGGCCATTTCCATTAGGCTCTGCCATAAGCGCTCGGCATTTATCTGGTGCGGTTTATCATTATTCATACATCTACTCCTGGTGACTCGATTCAGGCATCACACCATCCTACGCCTGGGCAACAGAAAGATTCTAGCCACGTCAACGTTATGATTGGTGAAACCAACGTTGACTGGCTACACCGGACATTCTGGATTCGAACGATCTTTCTAGCACTTGTTTCAACACGGGTCAATTTCCCATCACAAAAGGGCGCAATGATCCGGGCCTGGATTAACAAAAAGACTCTATATCTTTTGTCGAGTTTGCCTAAACCGCCATAGTGCATGAAAAAACAAGGCTGCTACAACAACACTACCACCCAAAAAAGTCCTAATACCAGGCTCCTCTCCAATCACGATCCAAACCCACACCGGGCCTATGATTGTTTCTAAAAGCGTTAGCATGGCTACCTCCGGTGCTGGAAGATAGCGTGGTCCAAGAGTTAGGAGTGCGAGCGCTACAGGCAATACAACGCTTGCACCAATCACCAGGTAAAACCACTGATCGAATCCTAGAACAGGAAACTGGGCAAAAGGACAGGCGACCACCGCAGCCAATAATAGCCCCAAGCCAGCAGCAGGAATCATATTGAGATTGCGGCTATAACGTACCACTGTATACACGCCAGCAATAACAACAGCATTAATCAGTGCCATTAGATCCCCCAACCAGTTACCCGTAGCCAATCCAGCGCTTGCCACAACCACAAGACCAAGCGCTGCCGCCCAGATAGCAACCCATGTGGGTCGTTCAATCACATCAGCCAAAAATAGTCGGGTCAGCAGTGCGGCAATTAATGGCGTACTTGCAAATATGACGAGGACGTTTGCCACCGTTGTTCGCTCTAGCGCCAAGTAGAAGGTCCAGCTTGCTGCTCCCTCGAGCACTACCACCACTAGGCCTCCGACACCAATCATCAATATGTTCCGAAGAAAATCTCGTCCACAATAGAGGGAAAACCCCACGAGCATTACGAGACCACCAATGGTGCATCTATAAACAACAAGCGTGAAAAACTCTACATCGACAAGTCGGATCAGCAAGGCGTCTGGTGTAAAGATCAGAACACCTATGAATGTCAGCCAAAACCCTTTACGGTAGTCAGAACTCAAAATATTCTCCATCTTTCCCAAGACTGAAGCCCATGCTGCCATCCCTGCATTGGATTAAAGACACGCATGACCCAACGAATTGCTATTGGCCCACTAAATCAGAGGATAACTACGGTCAGTTAGAACGCTGTGCAATAAATGCCTCGATCGAATCGACCGGAACCGGACCGGTTTGAAAAGCAACGAGAATTCCACTGGGGTTAAAGATCATTATAGAGGGTGTACCCTGGAATGGCTGACGACTATGAAGTAAGACGAACTCTGCAACCTCGTCTACTTCCCCGATCAGTGACTCAAAGTCGTTACCTAGCTCTTCCAACAGAGCCCAAGCATCACCGAAACCGACGTCACCATCTATTGATAGACCTACGACTGTAAAACCTCGACTCTTTTGTTGACGGGCCAAATCTGCGTAGGCTGGTAATTCTTTCTGACAGATTGGGCACATAAATGACCAGATCACCACAACAAGCCAGCGCTCTCCATCAAAAAACTCTTCGATTGTTGCGGGGCGACCCTCAAAGTCGCCGAACGTCTGCTGCCCAGATGACCTCGCCGAACAAAATACCAGCAATGCCGTACAGACAACAACCGCCAATATAGATCGCATCTCGTTCATGACTCACATCACTTGTTAGATGGAGCTACAGACGATTGCGGCCCGTATCGAATAACAATCGCAATACCCGCCACAGCAATTGCGATACCCATCAGCGTTATCAAGGACAGATCTTGATCAAAAAGCAGCCAGTCGAACACAGCGGTAACTGGCGGCATTAAAAAGAAAAGGCTGACCACGTTGGTTGCCGCCTTTCGACGAACCAGCCACCATAATAGTGCATAAGCGCCTACGGAAAGCACAAAAACCAACCACATCAAAGCAAACACGAACG
>LUSG01000197.1 GCA_001629395.1 Gammaproteobacteria bacterium REDSEA-S15_B12
CTTACGGACCGCTTCGGAAAGGTTAGGTCATGCTCGTAGAGCATCTGACTTTTAGTCAGGTGGTCGCAGGTTCGATCCCCGCACGGCCCGCCTATAAAAACAATAACTTATATAATTCTTGGTAGATGCCGTATTTCGAACGTCTCAACGAACTGTTCAGCACTAATGACATGCTGGAGCTGGGTGCTGGCTACGATTTCAGAGATTCTTGCGGAAACAAATGATTGACCCGGTAACGCTCGCGGTTCTCAAGGGGCGACTCGAACAGATTGCTGACGAGATGGACGCGACGCTGTTCCGCAGCGCCTTCAATCCGATTATTGCCGAGGCCCATGATGCTTCGCACGGCATATATCACGCCAAGACCGGAAAAACCCTGATACAGGGTAAGTCTGGCCTACCGATTTTCGTCGGTGCCATGTCGTTCGCGGTCAAGGCGGTGATCGACAAGGCTGCAGTCGACGGTGATCTGGCCGACGGGGATGTTTATATTTTTAACGATCCCTACGACGGTGGTACGCACCTTTCTGATTTCAAATTGGTACGCCCATTCTTCCGTGACAACAATGTATTTTGCTACCTGGCTTCGGTAGGTCATTGGCACGACGTCGGCGGCAATGTACCAGGCAACTACAACCCGGTTGCTACTGAAAGTTTCCAGGAGGGTATGCTGATCCCGCCGATTAAACTGTTTTCCAAAGGCGAGTTGCACCAGGACATCATCGATATCCTGAAAGCCAATTCACGCTTGCCTGGCAGCCTTTATGGTGATCTCAACGGCCAGATCAATGCTCTGGACCTCGGTATCCGGCGCCTCACAACACTGCTCGATGAATATGGGGATGCCACAGTGGATAATGTGCTGGGCGAGCTTCAGGTCCGTGCTGCCCAACTGATGGCCGCCAACATTGCCGACCTGCCAGATGGCACCTATACCGCGGAAGACTTTCTTGATAACGACGGCATTGTTGATGAACCCCTGAAGATCGCTCTGGATCTGACAGTCAAGGGGGATCGGATGATTCTCGATTTCTCTCGCACCGCTTCGGCCTGTGCCGGGCCGGTGAATATTGCATTGTCGACGGCAGTGGCTTCCGTATATGTGGCTATCAAGCACTTGTTTACTGATGTACCTGCCAATGCTGGAGTTCTGGAACCGATCGAAATTGTCATCCCCGAAGAGTCGTTGCTGAGCGTCAGAGCGCCAAAACCGGTCGGTGGTTACACGGAAACTATCTTGCGGGTAATCGATGTCGTGTTCTGTGCTATCGCTAACGTGGCGCCAGAACGAGTCAACGGCTGCGCCTATGGCACTATTAATGCGCTATGTTTGGCCGGGCACCGCAAGGACGGTAGCCGTTGGGTTATGTTTAGTTTTTTCGGAGGAGGCCACGGCGGCCATCCAGAAGGCGACGGCCTGAACCATGGGAACGCGCCAATTTCAACGGCGACCATCCCACCGGTGGAAATACTCGAAGCCGCCTATCCCATGATTTTTACCCAATGGGCCTTGCGCCCCGACAGTGGCGGCCCCGGGCGCCACCGGGGTGGACTTGGCGCGATATACCAGATTGAACTGCTGGAAGACCATGCCGATGTATTTCTATTCGGTGAACGTGGAAAGTTTGCACCGCCCGGTGTCGCCCAAGGGCAATCCGGGGCGTTGAATGTCTTTTCTTACGAACAGATCGATGGTATGCACACACCGCCGCTGGTTTCAAAAATGGTCGGTATCAAACTTAGAAAAGGCCAGCGACTCCATCTGGAAACACCAGGAGGTGGCGGTTACGGTGTGGCCATGGAGCGCGATCCAAAAGCCGTTGTTCGTGACGTGGCGCAGGGTTACGTCAGTGTCAAATGCGCTGCAGAGGACTACGGGGTCGCTATTACCACCGATGGCGTTCAAGAAATTGAAAAGACCAGCGAATTAAGAAAAGCTGCCGAACAATGAATGATCAATCCCCCCGCTATGTCGTCGGTGTCGACATCGGCGGTACGTTTACCGATGTGTTTTTTCTCGACCAGGCTGCCGGCCGCGCTGAAGTGGCTAAAGTGGCATCGACGATGGAAGATCAGTCCAAGGGTTGTATCGAAGGAATCCGTGAAATAGTCACAGACTTGGCTGAAGTCGCCACAGTAGTTCACGGCACCACCGTCGGCACCAACGCGCTACTAGAACGCAAGGGTGCGCATACGGGCATTATCACCACCCGCGGTTTTCGCGACGTTCTGGAAATGCGCCGTCGTGATCGACCCCAGACCTGGGGGCTGTGGGGGCAGTTTGATCCCGTGGTCCCGCGTGACATGCGCATTGAAGTCAACGAGCGGACGTTGGCGAATGGCACTATACATCACGCGATTGACCCGAAAGAAGTCAAACAGGCGGCGAAAGATTTATTAGACCGTGGTGCGGAGTCCGTCTGCATCGTTTTCATTAATGCCTACGCCAATGCTGAAAACGAACGGCAGGCGCTGGAAGTGGTTCGCTCAGTCTGGCCCAACAACTACGCGGAAGCGTCATCGAATATCCTGCCGGAAATTCGGGAATTCGAACGAACCTCAACGACAGCGCTAAATGCCTATTTACAGCCACTTATCAGCAGTTATCTGGCAAAACTTGAAAATAGTTTTAAGGTCAACGCTTTCGAGGGTCAGGTGTTGATCGTACAGTCCAACGGTGGAGTCATGACGATTGATTCTGCCCAGCGTTTTCCCGTGCGTACGGCACTTTCTGGTCCAGCAGCGGGTGTTATCGCCAGCACCTATATTGCTGGCGAGGCAGGGTTTCACAACATTGTCACGTGTGACATGGGCGGCACCAGCTTCGATGTCTCGCTGGTTGTCGAGGGTGAAAGTACGTTGGCCGCGCAAACCAACATCGATTTCGGTATGACTGTACGCACACCGATGATCGAAATGACTACCATTGGCGCAGGTGGTGGTTCCATTGCCTGGGTCGACCGTGGTGGCCTGTTACAGGTAGGGCCCCAATCGGCAGGGTCCAACCCTGGTCCGGTATGTTACCGCCAGGGCAATGACCGCCCGACGGTAACCGATGCCAATGTAGTCCTGGGTCGAATTAATGCCAGTAAACCAATGGGTGACAAGCTCGATTGCCTGGACGTGAATGCGGCCAAGGCTGCCATCGAGTTGCAAATTGGATCGGTGTTGGGGCTTGACGTGATGGCGGCAGCGGAAGCCATCGTCCGGGTCGCCAATACCAGGATGGCGGGAGCTATCCGTCTGGTTTCCATCGAGCGCGGCTTCGACCCTAAAAATTTTGCAGCCATGCCCTCTGGTGGCTGCGGCTCACTGCATGCCGGCGCCCTGATTAAAGAAGTGGGTCTGAAAAGTGCTCTGATCCCGCGGTTCCCTGGCATCAACAGTGCACTTGGCTGCACGATTGCTGATATGCGTCACGATTTCGTGCAGACAGTCAACAGCTTGCTCGACGACCTCGATATATCGGAACTGGATTGGTGCATCAGCGACTTAGCGAATAAAGGTCTCGACCTTCTCGATGGAGCCGGGGCATCCTTCAAGGGCATTGGATATCAGTTTGCACTCGACATGAGTTATCTGGGGCAGACCCATACGTTGGGCGTTCCGTTACTACTGGAATTTGACGGCAAGAGCACGGAGATTTCAGTTGTCGGAATTCGCGACGCCTTCGAGGAACGCTACCGACAGGTCTATGGCAGCCCGCTTGAGGGTATCCCGATTCGTGTGCTCAATCTGCGGGTCTCGGCGCTTGGGCACCGACCTAAGTTTGACCTGGCCTTGTTGGCGCCAGCTGATGGGGTGTTGCTTGAGCAAGCACACGTCGATACGCGTCCGGTATGGTTTAATGATGCTTGGCATGAGACGCCAATTTATGATCGTTTACCCATTTCGGTCGGCGTAACCGTGTGGGGTCCGGCGATTCTTGAGCAGCCGGATACCACTATTTTTATCGAGGCTGATCTCAAAGGTGATGTTGATCGCTTCGGCAATCTGATAATAACCCGCAAGAATGAGGACTGATATCGTGTTGACCGTCGATGCCAAGCGTACTGCTTTGATGTTAGTGGATATGCAGAACGACTTTCTGCATCCTAAGGGTGCCTATGGTCGCGCAGGGCAGTCCTGCGAAGCCATCGCTGCCTTGCCACCACGTCTGAGGCAGGTAGCCGACGCTGTACGCGCTGCCGGGGGGTTGATCGTTTCGACTCATTTCACTTTGGTTCCCGGCAAGGATGGTAATCCTCTGATGTCGTCACACCTTAAGAATCTGCGGCCGTTCCTGGGCAAGGGCGATTTCGCCCCCGGCAGTTTTGGTCAGGCGCTCATTAACGACTTGCAACCCGCTGACCTAAGCGTGGAAAAAGTCGCGTTCTCGGCCTTTGTTCATAGCCGGTTGGAATGGATACTGAACAAGGCTGGACTGGACACCCTGATTTTCGGTGGCATCGTCACCAACGGCGGGGTGGCTTCCACGGTACGCGATGCCCATGCACGGGATTTTTACAACATTGTTCTTGCTGACGGCTGTGCGGCGTTTAGCGACGAGGCCCATGAAGCAACCATTAAATCTTTGGCGACGATCGTTCAAGTTGCCACCTGCGAACAGGTGATTAACACGTTACAGGGCTGATGACATGGCCGGACGGAGCAAGTGCTTGTCGTCATTTCACTGTAGCCCTCTATCCAACCGGGTACTCAGACAGTCAATCCCTGGTGAGGGGAATTACGCCCCAGAATCCTACTAATCTTCGATTGACCATACCTACATACTGGTTGATACTCTATGGATGAACGAAGAAACTAGAACATGCCATGTAGATGTAACGAATAACTATACACACCGAGGATTTTTACCCAACAACAGGAGGGATGTGATGATGAAAAAGAAAACGAGAGCTGGGCTGACTCTGGTTGGAGTATTTGCTCTTTTCGGTTTTTTGCCTAACCAGGTCTTGGCTGATGAAATCACCCTGACGGCTGCAAGTTGTTTCCCAATCGGCAGTCCTCCCGGCAAGCCATTTGAAGCATTCGTGGAAGATCTCAATGCCCGCGGTAAGGGTGTGGTGCAGATCGATCTAAAAGGGGGTGCACCGGCGATCGGCAGTCCATTTACGCTGACTCAGAAAATGTCTAAAGGTGCTTACGATATGGTCGGTTGTCCGGAGGCTTACTTCGGTAACGTATTGCCCGAGGCACCGGTGCTGCGCTTCTCTGAGCATACTTATGCCGAACTGCGTAACAATGGCGCGATCGACTATGTGCAGAAGCTCATGAGTGAAAAAAATATTCGGTACATTGCGCGCTACCACAATTTTGGGCCGTTTTACCTGTGGCTCAATCAGCCGATCACTGAACCGGATCTGACAGGACTTAACTTGAGAGTGTCTCCCGTTTATACGGCGTTCTTCAAATCGCTGGGTGCCACTGTCCAGCGTTCCAATTATGCGCAGGTCTATACCTATATATGGAAAACAACACCGTACAGGGATACGGTTGGCCAGCGCTGGGTTGGAATCCGGCCTGGGTAAAGGTCACCAAGTACCGAGTCGAGCCTGGTTTCTATATGGCGTCATTGCATGCCCTCGTCAATCTGAAGAAGTGGAATTCGCTGAGTAAGGCCCAGCAGGGCATCGTGACGGCAGCGGGTCTGGATTTCGAAGTTCGTACCGAACAAGATTCCGCGGTTGGTGGTTCTGTGATGAAAAAACAAAAAGACTGGATGGCGAGTGAAGGGATGCAAACCATCACAATGGAAGGCGCTGATCGGACTAAATGGGTGGCGGCTGCATCGAATGCGGGATGGGATGAAGTACTGGAACGCAGTCCGCATCATGGTGCAGCACTGAAGAAGTTGTTCACCAAGTAGACACTGACTGACACGCGAATCTTGGGCAGGAGGTCGGCCAACCGGCCGGCTTCCTGTTTCAGGTGTTTGTCCAAAGAGTTCAGCACTGTTTCTTGACAGGTCCGATATGCAAAGGCCGATAGACCGATTTGAGGCCGGATTCAACCAGGTCATTTTATACCTGGCTTACCTCGTAGCCCTTTCTATCGGACTCTTTGCGGCACTAATTCCCCTTAATCTTTTCCTAATCAAGACCCAGTTGGGTAGTATTTGGTGGCTCTACGAGGGGGTTGAGTACACCCTTTATTTCGGAGTTTTCATAGGCGCGCCTTGGGTGCTCAGCCAAGGTGCTCATGTACGAGTTGACGTCCTTACTGCGGCGCTAAGTACAGAATCCGCTCGACGTGTCGAGCGCATCGTTGATCTTGCCGGCGCTGTACTCTGTGTTCTGCTCTGCTTTTATGGTTCGCGTGTGACGCTCTGGGAATTCCAGGATGGTACGCTGCCGGATAAGGACCTACGAATCCCAACCGGCTACATGATGGTTATTTTTTCGGTCTCATTTTTCCTGTTAGCAATCGAGTTCCTTTTGCGTTTTCGCCGGGCGGGTCGCCAATCAGACGAGACCGATTGGGCCAAACCCAGGGTCGGTTTCTGAACCATGGAATGGTATTTGGCACTGGTCCTGCTGCTTGGAACGGTTTGCGTTGCGATGTTCCTTGGCCTGCCGGTAGCTTTTGCTTTTTTTGTGGCCAATGTGCTTGGTACTGCGTTGTTTATCAATGGTGATGTGGGCCTGGTCCTGATGCCACTGGAGTTTCACAACGCCATCAAATTTTCGCTCGCGCCGATTGCCTTATTCTTACTGATGGGGGAGATCCTTCTACAGACCGGGGTAGCCTTCAAGGCTATCGGGGCAATAGACCGTCTAATTGCGCGGGTACCGGGGCGGCTTGCAGTCGTTTCAATTGTCGGCGGTACCGTTTTTTCATCGCTTTCAGGGTCAACAATTGCCAATACTGCGATTTTGGGTTCCGTCCTGTTACCAGATATGATGAAACGCGGCTACCAGCCAAGTATGGCGATGGGACCTATCATGGCCGTGGGTGGAATTGCCATGCTTATACCCCCGTCGGCACTGGCTGTCTTGCTTGCGAGTCTGGCAGAACAGTCGGTCGCTCAATTGCTCATTGCCGGGATCGTACCAGGGATCCTGATGGCGGTGCTATTTTTCGGCTATGTCGTAGGCCGTTGTGCAATCAATCCTGAACTCGCGCCTGCCTACGAGGCTGAGACGGATCTCTTTGGTCAGGCGGTTACAGTTTCACTGAATTTTGGAGGCCGGTCGTGGCTGTCCTGGACCTATACTGGACGCTATCGCCGTGTCATCAACCGGATCCTGCCGTCGGTGCTTTATGTACTGCCGCTGTTTGTAATTTTTGTTGTTGTTGTGGGGAGTATCTTCTTCAAACTCGCCTCGCCGACCGAGGCTGCTGGGCTGGGCTGCATGGCCTCACTCGGCGTGTGTTATGTATTTCGCGTATTCAAGAACAAGATACAGGTATCCGGCATAGAAGGAGCTGATTTTGACTGGCGGGCGATTGCGAAAGCGTTGTTGGAGACAGCCAAAATCAACACGATGATCTTATTCATCATTGCCGGCTCGTTGGTCTTCAGTCAGGCGTTGTCGAATTCTGGAGCGACACAAGGGTTGCTGCAGTACATCGCTACAATGAACCTGACTCCGTTGACCGTTGTAATTATGATGATGCTGGTGTTGTTGTTTCTGGGTGCTTTCATGGATCAGGTCAGTATGTTGCTCCTGACGCTGCCCTTTTTTCTGTTGAGTTCTCAGTCCCTGCAGATCGTTTTCAACATCGATGTTATCTGGTTAATGGTTTTGATGTTAATCACCATGGAAATCAGTTTGTTGACACCACCTTTTGGCCTGTTGCTTTATGTGATGAAAGGCGTCGCTCCATTTGATGTGACCCTGGGACAGGTGGTCAGAGCCGCGCTCCCGTTTATTCTGATCGAGCTGATGGTTCTTATCCTGCTGATCTTTGTACCGGAAGTTGCGACCTGGTTGCCGAAACAGCTTGAATAAAGTGGCTCAGTTCGATCGTTGGTTTCCTATAAAACTAATGGTACTGGTTAATACGGCTTAACACTGTCCAAAACTAGGAATTGCACAGGAAACTAGA
>LUSG01000198.1 GCA_001629395.1 Gammaproteobacteria bacterium REDSEA-S15_B12
AAGACTGGGCTAAATCAGCCAGCTTTCCCCACATTACAAGACTATGCCATTCGGTTCGTTCCTGCCGCTCGCCTGACTGTCGATCCTTCCAGCTGTCAGTTGTTGCAACAGTCACGTTGGCTATCGCGTTGCCATTGGCTGAATAACGGACTTCTGGATCCCGTCCTAGGTTGCCCACGATGATTGCTTTATTTACTCCTCTGGCCATAGCGCTCTCCAGCTTCGTCTTTATCGATTGAACTTAGTACTTCCTGGTCATTTTTCCGGCCCGAAACCTCTGGCCCTATTGCGACCTCCAAATCTGAGTATACCGCTGATCCTCGTTGATTAAAGTGCGTTAACACACAGATTACAGCCTCCGTAAATTCGAGTACAGTGTTGTGTCCATGGAAACTCCACCCGCTGCCCTGGATTTTGCTCAGCCAACTGGATCTCTGGTAGACCGAGCCACTTGTGCAGGAAATGATGTCACCGATGAGGCCCGCCAAATTGAGCACTGAAGTAGCAGTCGACGTTAAAGCCGTTACAAAGGTATTTGGCGCACAAACCAGCCAATCTGTCACAGCATTAGATGAGGTTTCGGTCTCAATCAACCAGAACGAGTTCTTTACACTCCTTGGACCATCTGGCTGTGGAAAGACAACACTATTGCGGCTGGTCGCTGGTTTCGACCATCCCACCGCGGGCGCAATTTTGCTTGATGGTGATGACATCACCATTTAATACGATGAGTCGCTGTCCGGTCCTGACCTTACCAACCGGTAGAGCCTCAAACGGTGTGCCCACGAGTATTCAGGTTGTCGGCAGAACGTATTGTGACAAGGACGTGTTCAGGGCCGGTATGGCATTTGAGGAAGCAGCCGGGCGATGGTTTGAAAATTCAGCCCAACGGCCAACGCTGTAACTTCGTCAACTAGTCAACGGCCACTACGCCATCTATTTGTCGAAGGGCATCCTCGTCAACCACTGCCGGATCGACCTTCAGATAGACCAGGTCTCGTCCCGGAAGAGTTACGGCTTCGCACACCCCTGGCGCCTGACTCAATCGCTGCAGGACATCTTTTTGTTCCTGCTCAACAGTATCGACCAGACGAAGTGTGAGGCTTTCCAGCAATGCCGGGGCCGAAGTACTTAAAGCCAACACCAACCATACGAGTACCGCACACGCCGCAAACCCATAAACACCGGTCATACCCCACACGCCATAAACAATTCCACCCACAATTCCGCCTGCAAATACCCCCGAAAACTGGAACGTGTTGTAGATACCCAGTGCAGTCCCTTTACCTGCCGCCGGGGCGAGCCGTGACATCAGTGACGGCAACAGAGCCTCGAGCAAGTTAAAGCCCACAAAGAACAACCAAACGCCGGTGATGAGAAATGCAGTCTGATCCGTCCCAATAATCAGAATCAGCTGTGCGACAAGCAGCAGGGCTATTGCGAGACGGAACACAACAAATGTTCTGTGCCGCCGCATCCCAAAAATCAGCAACGGCACCATGCCGAGCACCGAACACACCAAGACTGGCACATAAAACTGCCAGTGACTCGCTGAAACCAGGCCTAGGGTATCGCGTAAACCAATGGGCACAGCAACGAAAAGTGCCGTCAGTGTCATATGTAAAACAAATATTCCCAGACTTAAACCCTGCAGCTGGCGGTTAAACAACACAGTATTGATCTGACTGCGAACGGGTTGGATCTCTACAGATGCCAACACACGAGTCGCAGTCGGTACCGCAAGCCATACGACCAACAGGGCCACACCCGCAAGACAGGCGACAATCCAGAACAGTCCGGAAAGTCCTTGCCACTGACCCAGCAAGGGGCCCAACATCAGCGCGAGTAGAAATGAGAAGCCGATACTTACACCGACCACGGCCATCGCCTTGGTCCGCGTTTGCTCTCTAGTCAGATCCGACAACGTGGCCAACACAACCGCTGATATCGCGCCGGCACCCTGAATCGCGCGACCCAGGATAATGCCCTCGATACTGCTCGATAGCGCCGCCACAACACTGCCGAACACAAATAGCAACAACCCCAAACTCAGCATCCGCTTTCGCCCATAGCGGTCAGACAGCATCCCGAACGGCACCTGCAGTACGGCCTGTGTCAGTCCATAGGCGCCCAATGCTATGCCCACCGTTAATGGCGTCGCACCCTCAAGTCGCGGGGCGTAAAGCACGAATACCGGCAGGATCAGGAATAACCCAAACATCCTCAACCCCATAAGCGACGAAAGCGCTACTACCGAACGCCTTTCCAACGCATTCATCGCGGTACTTTTATCTCGCTTCAGAGATCAATCTCCTAATTTTTGCAAGCGGTTTAAGCCCAAGGCACCGTTTTGTGGCCACAAACATTGTGTCCATGGCTCAGATTACGAGCGGTTTTTTGCGATTTACCCGGTCAACTGAGTAGAAAACAGAAATACTGGAAAAAGCTTTGAATCCCAAGGCGTACGAGTCGTAATATTAACAGTTTGGCTTTTCACCGGTCCTTCGCATGCGAGCAATCCAGATTCGGGGTGCCCGAACACACAATCTCAGAAATATCGATCTGGATCTACCGAGAGATCACCTGATCGTAATCACCGGGCTGTCCGGGTCGGGAAAATCCTCCCTCGCATTCGATACATTGTATGCCGAAGGGCAGCGGCGTTACGTGGAGTCACTGTCGGCCTATGCGCGGCAATTCCTGTCATTAATGGAAAAACCTGATGTCGATCTGATTGAGGGACTGTCACCGACAATCAGTATTGAACAGAAATCCGCTTCCCACAATCCGCGCTCCACGGTAGGTACCGTCACCGAGATCTACGACTATCTGCGCCTGCTTTTTGCCCGGGTCGGAATACCTTACTGTCCTGAACATAACACCGTACTCAATGCGAGTACGGTCAGTGAGATGGTCGACCGGGTGATGTCTCTAAATACGGGTTCACGACTCCTTCTGATGGCCCCAGTGATACAGGATCGCAAGGGCGAAAACCAGCAACTGTTCAACACGCTCCAGAGTCAGGGTTTTGTGCGCGTCAGGATCGATGGTGTTGTGTATGAAATGGATGAGATTCCATCACTGGACAAGAAACGGAAACACACTATTGAGGTTGTGGTCGATCGCGTTATTGTCGGGCCGCAGTCGGCACAGCGTCTTGCGGAATCATTCGAAACCGCCCTGGCCCTGACCGATGGTCTGGCTCTGGCACAGGGGCTACCCGATGACGAACATATCGACGGGGAGATGCATCTTTTTTCTGCCCTTTTTGCCTGCCCTCATTGCGGCTATAGTCTGAGCGAACTCGAACCCCGATTATTTTCTTTCAACAATCCAGCTGGTGCCTGTCCCGATTGTGACGGCCTGGGTGTCCGCCAGTTCTTCGACCCTGACCGGGTCGTGCACGATAAGTCCCTCAGTCTTGCGGCAGGCGCAATTGCAGGTTGGGATCGACGTAATGCGTTCTATTTCAACCTGATCAACTGTCTGGCAGGCCACTATGGTTTTGATACCGAAACACCGTATTCAAAGCTACCCAAAAAAATACGCGATATCCTTTTGTATGGCAGTGGCTCTGAAAAAATTCCGTTCACCTATCTTCGAGCTCATGGCCGCCGGCCACGGCGACGCAGTCATGCGTTCGAAGGCGTTCTACCAAACATGGAACGGCGTTACAGAGATTCGGAATCCAGCTTGATCAGGGAAGAACTCAGTCGTTACCTGAACACCCAGTTTTGCGAGACTTGCAACGGAAGCAGATTACGAGAAAGCGCCCGGCACGTTTTCGTCGGAGAACAAGCGATACATCAGATTACAGCGCTACCGGTTGAGGAATCGCTTGAATTTTTTCAACAGCTCAAACTGCCGGGACGCCACGGAGACATCGCGGCACGCATCATCCGAGAGATTCAGGAGCGACTGCGCTTCCTTTTTAATGTTGGCCTTGAGTATCTGACACTTGACCGGACAGCTGAAACTCTGTCCGGCGGCGAAGCTCAGCGGATTCGGCTAGCGTCTCAGATCGGATCCGGGCTTGTCGGTGTGACCTACATCCTGGATGAACCCTCGATCGGCCTGCATCAGCGCGACAATGGCCGGCTTCTCGAAACCCTTTACCGGCTGCGTGACCTGGGAAACACCATCATTGTTGTCGAGCATGACGAAGAGGCCATTCGCAGTGCGGATCATGTCGTCGATCTGGGTCCTGGAGCAGGTATTCACGGCGGGGAAATTGTCGTCGAAGGAAAACCTGAGGAGATCATAGCCAGTTCGGCTTCCCTAACCGGCCGCTACCTCTCCGGCGACCTGCGGATCGAAATACCCAAAAAACGTGTTCAAACAGATCCCCACAAAACATTGAGAATCAATGGAGCCCAAGGGAATAACCTGCAGACCATTGATGTCGAAATACCGGTTGGCCTTTTCACTTGTGTAACGGGTGTCTCAGGATCCGGTAAATCCACGCTGATCAACAACACGCTTTATCCAGCGCTGGCCAGCGAGCTTTATCAGGGACGCCATCAGGCGTCACCACACCGCAGCATCAAAGGGCTTGAGAATTTCGACAAAATCATCGAGATCGACCAGAGTCCTATCGGTCGGACACCACGTTCTAATCCTGCAACCTATACCGGACTGTTTACGCCAATCCGGGAACTTTATGCTGCTGTGCCAGAGTCACGTGCGCGAGGCTACAAGCCTGGACGCTTCTCGTTCAATGTCCGCGGCGGGCGTTGTGAAGCCTGTCAGGGCGATGGGCTGATCAAAGTAGAGATGCATTTTCTACCCGACATCTATGTACCTTGTGATCTATGTAAAGGCGGAAGGTATAACCGGGAAACACTCGACATTCGATACAAAGGTAAATCCATCAGTGAAGTACTTGCAATGACTGTTGCCGAGGCCTGTGATTTTTTCTCGGCTGTGCCGGTCATCAAGCGCAAACTCGACACACTGATGGACGTTGGCTTGAGCTATATCTCTCTGGGCCAGAGTGCGACTACTCTTTCAGGAGGTGAAGCTCAGCGTATCAAGCTCGCTCGTGAACTCTCAAAACGAGATACCGGTCGCACACTGTATATAC
>LUSG01000199.1 GCA_001629395.1 Gammaproteobacteria bacterium REDSEA-S15_B12
GATAAGGACCCATCAACGGTTACAGCAGTCCAGCCGTCACCCAGTATTCTGCATTCGTAACTTCCCATGTTGATCATTGGCTCAATTGTAAAAACCATATTCTCACGTAGCATTTCTCCTTTCCCAGGCTGACCGTAATGAAGTACCTGTGGTGCTTCATGAAATTCAATGCCTACTCCGTGTCCTGCAAAATCTCTAACCACCGAAAAGCCATTTCTCTCTGCATGGTTTTGTATAGCATGGCCAATGTCTCCAAGTCTTTTTGAGGGAAAAACCTGCTCAATTCCGAGGTTCAGGCATTCTCGGGTAACTTCAACCAGTTTTCTTGTTTCTTCCGGTACGTCTCCAATTATGAACATTCTGCTGGCATCACCAAAATATCCGTCTAAAATACATGTAATATCCACATTCAAAATATCGCCGTTACTCAGAGCCTGATTATTTGGAATTCCATGACAAATCACATTGTTAGGTGAGGTACAGATGCTTTTCGGGAAAGGCATTCTGCGTCTGCCTTTACCGTGACCGTAATTAAGTGGAGCTGGAATTGCCCCGTTAGCCAAAGTTTCACTGTGAACCCACTGATCAATCTCATTTGTTGTCACACCTTCAGCAATACGATCCTCAACCATATCCAGCAGTTTTTTTGTTAATTGGCTGCTTTTTCGTATTCCTTCGATTTGCTCTTCATTTTTAATGTAAATCAGCTTGTCACTGAACTGAGGTTTTTCTTGCATAGGAGGAGACTGGATTTGTTCTTTCCCCAGATGGCATTTCTTGAATTTTTTACCGCTTCCACACCAGCAGGGTGCATTGCGTGAAAGAGAGTTTGCTGCAGTCTTCATTTATAAACTAAAGTACGACATTTGCGGAAAATGTTTTTATTCAAGGAAATCAAATATCCTTCCAAATCTATATCCGCTGAAAATACTTTTATTCGGATCATGCGACCAGTAAATTATCTGCCCTTTACCTGTTATAGTATTTATATCCACAAAACCCCAGAATCTGCTGTCTGCGCTGTTGTAACGATTATCACCCATGGCAAATAATTTCCCCTGTGGAATCTTAACAGGCCCGTAACGGCTAGAAGGTGCTGCGGCTAATCCCTTTTCACCACCAGTGAATTACCGGCCACAACGACTCAGAAAAAAGATTGAGGCAGGAGCTCAGTTCATACAAACACAATATTGTTTTGACGTGCCAATGCTTAAAGACTACATGCATGAAGTACGCAATCTTGGATTGCATGAGCAGTGCTTTATCTTAGCTGGAGTTGGTCCATTGGCGTCCGCCAGAACCGCGAAATGGATACGGGAAAATGTTCCTGGTGTTCATGTTCCCGATGACCTGATCACACGACTCGAAGGTGCAGTCGATCAACAGCAAGAAGGTGTGAAGATTTGTATCGAACTGATACAACAGATCAAGGAGATTGATGGAATTGTGGGTATACATGTGATGGCCTATAGACAGGAAGAGATGGTGGCGGAAATTATCCAGAAGTCGGGTGTATTGAATGGACGATCTCCTTCGGTGCCGTCGATGCTGGGTAATCTTTAACACTTAAGGAGTATGCAGTGACCATTACACTAGTCAGTTCGAAAAATCGCGAGGTTCGAATAGGGTTTGATCAGTCGTTTTGCATTATCGGTGAGAGGATAAATCCTACTGGGCGTAAGGTTCTTTCAGAGGAAATGAAAAATGGAGATTACAGTCGGGTCGAGGCAGACGCGTTGGCACAGGTAGCAGCTGGCGCCCATATGTTGGACGTAAACGCCGGCATACCGCTCGCCGATGAACCTGCTATTCTGGCCGAGTGCATACAACTTGTTCAGTCACTTACCGATGTACCTTTGTCTATTGATTCATCGATCGTTGCGGCTCTGGAGTCGGGCCTTTCGGTATATCAGGGTAAAGCGCTGGTGAACTCGGTTACGGGTGAGGAAGAGCGTCTTGAGAGCGTTCTCCCGCTGGTTAAGAAATTCAATGCTGTAGTAGTTGCGATATCGAATGATGAGACTGGTATCTCTGAGGATCCAGATGTCCGGTTTGAAGTAGCCAGAAAAATTGTAGAGCGTGCAGAAGACCATGGAATACCGCGTGAGGATGTTATTGTAGACCCACTCGTTATGCCTATTGGCGCATTAAATGATGCGGGCAGGCAGGTGATGAGTATCGTCCGACGATTGCGTGAAGAGCTGAAAGTGAACTCCACCTGTGGTGCCTCCAATATCAGCTTTGGCCTGCCTAACCGAAATGGACTGAACTCGGCGTTCCTTGCCATGGCAATAGGTGCGGGTATGACATCGGCTATTACAAATCCGTTGCACGGAGAAGTGATGCAGGCCGTTTCAGGGGCAGATGTGATGATGGGGAACGATCCTGATTGTCTACGCTGGATAAAAAAATATCGGGAACCGGTGCAAGATTCTGAGACAGGTAGCGCGCGGGAACGAGGACGGAATCGACGTCGTCGTTCAGTAAGATGACAAGCTCAAAACATTTCGGTCGCTGTCTGTGCGGTGCTGTCACACAATGTCGGCGAAGCAGTGGTCACCAGTGGGCAGCAACTGCAGCACCAGTAGAGGCCATTGAGATTGACTGCCAGAACACATTGTCCTGGTATCGCTCGTCATCAAAGGCCAAGCGTGGATTTTGCCGTCGCTGTGGTTCCAGCCTGTTTTGGCAATTGGATGGATCGACTTCCTTATCGATAGCGGCTGGATCATTGGATTTGCCTACTGGTCTCAGCACACAAGAACATATCTATTTTGAAAATGCATCGGACTACTACAGTGTGCATCCAGACGAACAGATTAGAACAAGCACTAAGATAGAATGTGAGTGAAGTAATGACAGAAGCCTTAGTTGTTTTTACACCTTCAGGTCGGCGTGGTCGATTCCAGTTTGGTACAACAGTGTTACAGGCGGCTCAAGAGCTCGGTGTGGATGTCGATTCGGTGTGCGGGGGTCGAGCAATCTGTGGGCGTTGTCAGGTGCTTCTCAGTGAAGGTTCATTTCCCAAGCACGGAATCGAGTCGAATCTGGCCAATCTATCAGCCCGCAGTGACAGTGAATTGGAATACGGCCGACAGCAATCGCTTGCCCAAGGTCGCCGCCTGGGTTGTTCGACCAAAATTCTGGGCGATGTGGTCATTGACGTGCCGGCCGATAGCCAGGTCCACAGGCAGGTTGTACGTAAAAGGATTGAAGTACACGACATTGATGTGAATCCCTTGGTGCGTCTGCATTACTTGGAAGTTCCTGAACCGAATATGCATGAGCCCGCGGGTGATTTGCAGCGGGTATTCGACGAGCTGGAGTTTGAATGGGGATTGACCGGTCTTGGTTGTGATCGGCACGTGCTTGAGGTGCTACAGCAGAGTCTTAAATCTGGTGGTCGAAAAGTCACTGTCGCTGTCTTTCGACAGAAGCAGATCATAGCGACCTGGGCCGGATTCAAAGATCGCGCTTTGGGCATGGCAGTCGATGTCGGATCAACCACGATAGCAGTGCATTTGTGTGATCTTTCGTCTGGTGAAGTCCTGGCTTCCTCGGGCATGATGAACCCACAGATCCGCTTCGGTGAGGACCTGATGAGCCGGGTATCCTATGTCATGATGCACCCTGGCGGCGACAAGGAAATGACACAGGTGGTGCGGGCTGCGATCGTCGAACTGGCGCAGGAAGTCTGTCGGCAGGCCGGCTATGACACTACCGACGGACTGGATGCGACCTTTGTTGGTAACCCTGTTATGCACCATCTGTTGCTGGCAATCAGCCCGATAGAACTCGGTGGTGCGCCCTTTGCTTTAACAACTGATCAGGCGATCGAGTTCAAAGCCAGTGAGTTGGACCTCGACCTGCACCCCGGGGCGAGGTCTTATGTTTTGCCTTGTATTGCCGGCCATGTCGGTGCAGACACGGCCGCGGTGGTCTTGTCTGAAGCACCTTATTTACGTGAGGAGATAACGTTGCTGGTTGATGTTGGTACCAATGCGGAAATCGTGTTGGGAAATAGACATCGGATGCTTGCGGCAAGCAGTCCAACCGGACCGGCTTTCGAGGGCGTAACGGGTATTTGCGGTTCTGGGATTATCGAGGTCATTGCGGAAATGGTGCTTTCAGGAATTTGCTCCAGCGATGGCGTGATTGATGGTGCTCTGGCAAATCGATCTAGTTCGATCGTTTCTGATGGACGGACTTTCTCCTATTTGTTATATGACCAGAGTGTGACCCTACAAATCACACAGAATGACATTCGAGCGATTCAACTGGCAAAGGCTGCACTATACGCAGGAATTCGATTGTTGATGGATGGTCTTGGCATAGAACAGGTCGATCGAATTCGTCTTGCTGGTGCATTTGGTTCTCACATCGATGTGATGTACGCCATGGTATTGGGCTTGATTCCGGATTGTGATCTTGACAATGTCACATCCGCAGGAAACGCTGCGGGGACTGGTGCGCATATCGCACTGGTTGATCAGAATGCCCGCCAGGAAATAGAAAAAGAGGTCCGACGGATAGAAAAAATAGAAACAGCTGTGGAACCACGATTCCAGGAGCATTTTGTCGCGGCGATGGCAATTCCACATCAGACCGCAGACTTCCCACAGTTGGCAAAGGTAGTAACGCTTCCAAGCCGGAAAGATGCATCGCAGAATAGTGGCAAGACTTCAAGGCGTAAACGCCGTCAGCGCAACTGAGCTACGGTTAGTTGCACTGATAGATTTGCCTGGATACTCTGTGTTGTTCAGACGCGAGATCATCAATACTTGCCGGAGTAATGAGTGAATTCCACGATACTTGCCGAAGTGCCTATTTTTTCGGGCCTGAAACAATCAGACCTTGATCAACTTGCTCAATGTTCGACCCGCAGCTGGTTTAAGCGGGGGAGTGTTATCGTTACGGAAGGAGACCCAGCTGATGGGCTTTATGTCGTGGTCAGCGGACGAATCAAGGTTCTTTTGGGTGACAATGATGGAAAAGAAGTGGTTCTAACGGTCGAATCTGCAGGGGCATGTTTTGGTGAGATCGCCCTGCTGGATGAAGAACCCAGATCGGCATCGGTCGCCGTGCTGGAAAACACTGAACTTTTGATTATTTATAGAGATCAGTTTATGGATCTATTGGATAATCATCCTGAATTTGCTCGATCACTCATTCACTCACTGGCCCATATGGTTAGGCGATTGACGAAGAACGTGGAGGGCCTTGCACTGAAGGATGTTTATTGTCGAATTGTAGATCTACTCGAGCGCAGATCGGTGGTCGCAGACGATGTACGTGTTGTCAACGAGCGCCTCACACACCAGCTTATCGCTGACATGATTGGTGCTTCCAGGGAGATGGTGAGTCGGATCATGAGCGATCTGGTCAAAGGAGATTATATTAGTGTTACATCGGAACAGATTCGCATTAACAGGCGCCTCCCATCCGGCTGGTGACTGGACGTAAAGAAAGCGACATTCCGGATTAATTCAGATGGCAGAAGGAACACTTCGAAAAATGCGTACCGAACTACGCTGATCGATTTGAATTCGCTGCTTGGTCAGGAGATCTCCCTCATTTATTCCGGAAGAATATTTTGTATTGAATGCGGTCGTAAAACGAATAAAAGCTTCAATCAAGGGTATTGTTTTCCCTGTTTACGTCGGCTGGCTGCATGCGATACGTGTATCGTCAGGCCTGAACTGTGTCATTACCATGAAGGCACTTGCAGGGAACCGCAGTGGGGAGCGACCCATTGTATGCAACCTCACGTAGTCTATCTTGCCAATTCTTCCGGCCTGAAAGTGGGGATCACACGTAAAACACAAGTGCCAACACGCTGGATAGACCAGGGTGCGATTCAGGCATTGGCGATCGCTGAGGTGGATACCCGGCTGCAGTCGGGTCTGATGGAGACCGCCTTAAAAGGCACAATCAATGATAAAACGGACTGGCGCCGAATGCTGAAAGGCGGACAAACCGAGATCGATCTCAAGTTCGAATGGGAACAACTGCGAATATCTAGCGAAGCATTAATCACAGATAGCCAGTTACAGTTTGGTGCATCGACTTTTCGCCTGAAAGAGCAGGAAGAGCCGATACGGATTTTTTATCCGGTTTTACGCTACCCGGAAAAAATAAAGACGTTTAATTTTGATAAGGAAAAGAGTGTAAGGGGCACTCTAGAAGGGATCAAAGGGCAATATCTGATTCTAGATCAGGGCGTTTTGAATATTAGAAAGTTTGCTGGATACGAAATCTCATTCACAGTGTACTAGTGGCCAGACTAGCATAGCGATAACTGGCCGATAACTGGCAGAGGGGATCAATTCTGACGAGCGATATTCATTCTAGGATCCGTGACCGATCCCCAACGACCATGAACTACTTCGTTTCCCGGGCAGGGGTTAGCTGGCACGTTGAATGAAAGTAGCATCGATAGAACCGCTAGTGCACTGCCCACCAGGAATACTGCTGACGGTGAGATAAGCCATAGAAAGCCTAATACAGCAGGCAAGATCACCGCAGCGATGTGATTAATCGTAAAACCAACACCAGCAGTCGCTGCAATATCGGCTGGATCGGCAATTTTTTGGAAGTAGGTTCGAATTGCTATGGCAAGTGCAAAGAAGAAATGGTCGATGATGTAAAGACCAGCGGCTATACCGGCGTTGTTCACAAAAGCGTAGGCTGTAAAGACAATCGTAAGCCCGACATACTCGAAAATTAGAATTCGCCGCTCACCTATATTACCGATCAATCGCCCCAAACGGGCGGCGAAAAGCATGTTGAGTACTGCATTCACCAGAAATAGTATTGAAATCATTGCGACATCAAATTCAAATTTTTCGACCATCAGAAATCCCGCAAACACGATAAATATTTGGCGCCTTGCACCCGAGAGAAACGTGAGGGCGTAATACAGCCAGTATCGTCGACGGAGTACCATCCGACGGTTCTGTCTCACCTTTACAGGAAACTGCTGAAACAACAGCCAACAAACTAAGCCGATTACAGCAGTTGCACCACCACCCCAAAAGTAGACAAGCGAGAAATCAACACCTAGAACTTCGAACGT
>LUSG01000002.1 GCA_001629395.1 Gammaproteobacteria bacterium REDSEA-S15_B12
TTTCATTTGCTCTAAGTACTGTGCTTAGTGATTCAAGAAGACGTTCCACGTCATCGCTACTGTTATAAAGGTGTCCAGATATTCTGACTCTACCAAGCTCACCCCAGACTAGCACTCGATTCGCTTCAAGTGACCTGCGGGTCACTTCAGAGTGAGCATCAAGAAAACAGGTATTACCAGACCGACTCGCACGCACCGTTGGTGATATAACTTGAATTCCCAACTGTTCCAGACCCGTAGTAATTATTTCAGCTAGATCACGCACATGAGATTCAATCCGTTCGATACCAACTTCAAGCAGCAGATCCAGGGATCGCTCAAGAAACATGATGGTAGCCATCGCTGGATTTCCCGCCTCGAGCTTTTCCGGCATCGGGTATTCGGCCACCGACATTTTCCGCTCTGCAGAGCCGTGGCCGTGCGCATCGAGATTACGCCAGCCAAATGTCGTAGTTCGGGTGACAGATTCTGCCTTTTCACTGAGATAGCATGGAGCAGTGCCATGGGTGGCCAGGAGCCATTTATAACTAGAACTGACACACAGGTCGGTTACGTGGGCTGGGACCGTAATAGCACCCGACGCATGCGTAGCATCGACTGCCAACAATGTCTCACTACCCTCCAAACCAGCCGCGAGTGCTTTAATGTCAAGATTCTGTCCACTATAGAAACTGACCTGACTGACAGCAAGTATGCGTGTTCTTTCGTCTATTGCTTCCAGCAGTTCTGTTTCAAAAACCTGCCAGTTTCGATGAGGAACCGGTCGAATTTCAACGCCCAGTTCGGTCAAGTTCTTCCAGGCATAAGCTACAGATGGGAATTCAAGGCTCGTGGTGACAATGTTATCGCCCTTTCGCCAATCGAGCCCTCGGGCAAGCCAGTTCATACCTTCGGCGGCAGAGGCCATAAAGCTGACACGCTCAGCGTCAACATTCCAGAGCTGGCCCATCTTTTGCCGACAACTCTCGACATGGTCCAGCAAGGTGTCACGTCCCTGATAAGACAAACTCTTATTGCGGGCGAACAATTCATAGACCTCTTCCTGGCATTTCAACCAGGGGGATTCACCGCCGCTACAAAGATGAGTTATGCCATCAATCCCTACGAAATTAGATGGTGATAGTATCGGTTCGATCTTCCTCATGACGCTCCATTGACTAGGATGGAAAATAATTTTAGCCTCTATCAAGCCTGATCAAATTAAGTCATTCTAGTAATATGTTCAACTCTTTGGTGTAACTCCGGGTTAAATTCAGCATTAGCATTCCCTAGATCAGATTATGCAGAAACAGCTAGAACATTAAGAGTTATTGGAAGATAAAAGGGTGGCTACGATGGGCTTTAATCTATGGTGATCCTGTTCCATCGCCGTAGAATAGTCGGCCCATCAAGCGAAGCGCGATAGCATGAGTAACGAACCAACAAAAGTGACTGATCGTTGGAACATCGGGAAGTCAAACCTCCTGTACAACTTAGTGTATTTACTGGTGGCCTTAACAGTAAGTCACCTATTCAACTTAACATTTCTTGCAGCGGTACTATGGTGCTTACCGCTTATACCTGCATGGTGGTTGCTCAAGAAAAGATTGAGGCGAGAGGGATAGTATGAGTACAGCTAACATAAGTATCCCTAGGTGGAAAGAGTATTCAATAGCAGTCTGGATTATCCTGACAGTGATAACTGGTCTGATTCTGTGGTTTGCTTGGCCTGTTATTGAGACAACAGGCAGATTGATACAGCTGGTATGGGTGATCTACACCAGTGAATGGACCGAAGGCGGATTCTAGAGAGGCGTGATGGATATACCGGATAGCGCACTGCTTGGGCTATTTGCTCTTGGTATGTTTACGATTTATCTCTTACTCAGGAAGAAGTAAAAAACGCATCTGAGAGCAGAGGATTTGGTGGGGAGGCTGGGTTAGTGTTGCATTCCCAACATCCCACTAAAACTGTAAACCTTTCTGCTTTGATGTCTGGAAGTTCCAATATCTCTGTTGATTCAGTTAATCAGCAGATATAGGCAAGGCTTGTTATGGTCTATTTACACTCTGTTGATTCAGTTAATCAGCAGATATAGGCTGTACGTCGTCGAACCAATCTGGAGATACGCTCTTTGAATATTAGGTCCACTCAGGACCACCGTAACCTACGCTACGCATAGCATCGTTAGATGGACCGAATGGTCCTAAGATGGGTACAGCTGGGCATTACCTTACTGGATGACCCGTATTTATACCTTAGTGTATTACTCGTATTTATTTTGCCCTGCATCGGATAGAGTGATATCCGGAGTTTCATTGACTCCTCCCACAGGGTGGTTAGCAAAATTACCCCACCTACCCCCTCCGGTTGGGTGGGGTTTCTTTTGACGCTCAAGAAGGTCTTAAGTCCAGTTAGGACCACCATTTTCCACTGCTTTTAGGCCAATGACGCTGGCCCTTCTGATATTGGCACTGTATCTACTTCTTGCGCCCTACTTACTCGACAAACTGAACATTCGTGACCGATTGATGTCAAACTAGTTTTCTGTTGTGTGTAATTCTGACCCTATCCCTACTCCGATTTACTCACATATGCTCACTAGCACCACGTCATCAATTGTGTGTTTGTCGATGAGCCCTAGTAACAGGACCGGGGCCGGTGGATCGTTCCACTGAAATCTGGGATTGCTCTAGTCAGATTAAGGGTTCCTTTTCGATCAGATCACTGTGACCATAATGTGACCGAAATGTGTCCACTCCAGTCCATTAGTTTGAAGGTTGTTTTGGCGATAAGAACGTCGGGAGTTCGATCCTCCTCGATTCCACCAATTCTTCCCTTCCACACCAGCCCTCTACGAGGTTTAGTACGTTCGTACGACATTGGCTTTGATCGGAAACGAAACTAATTATGCTTGGCTGGTTACTAATTACATACAAAACGTAGTCTTGAAAATTGAAACCTATCGTCTTAAATGATTAAGGCTATAGAATTTTTAACTACTAGTGAGTTTATTTAGGAGAGTAAAATTATTATTTCCTAGTAATCTACATATTTATAGAATTTGTTATTAGAATGCTCCCCCCTAGCTTATTGGCTACGAACAGCGTGAATGGATGTGCCCCCTCTTGGAGAATAAAATCAACACATTGGCAGTTCGCGCCGGCCAAACCCGCACGCCGGAAAACGAGCACAGTGATCCATTATTTCTCACATCTAGTTTTATATTTACAGATGCCGAAGATGCTGCTCAGAAGTTCGCTGAAAATGTGCCCGGCAATATCTATTCGCGGTTTACAAATCCCACTGTAAAGGCGTTCGAATCCAGATTGGCTGCACTGGAAGGTGCGCCCTACTGTATCGCGACAGCGTCGGGCATGTCTGCAATTCTGACTTTAGCACTCGCCTTGTTGAATATGGGCGACCGCGTAGCGGTATCCACGGGTGTATTCGGCAGTACGATTTCACTATTTACACAAATTCTAAATCGATTTGGTGTGGAATCCGACTTCGTCCCGCTGACAGATATTGAACGGTGGACAACGACCGTTTCTAAGGCTACCCGATTGCTATTTATCGAAACACCGTCGAACCCACTGAGTGAAGTGGGTGATATCGGTGCCTTGGCAGATTTGGCCCATCGCAACGACTGCCTACTGGTGGTGGATAACGCCTACTGTACGCCGGCCCTGCAGCAACCTCTGGACCTGGGTGCCGATATTGTCGTCCATTCCGCTACCAAGTATCTGGATGGACAGGGCCGCTGTATCGGTGGTGCTCTGGTGACGCGAGACAAGGACATTAACGACATGTTCTTCAAAATGTTACGAACGGCAGGCCCGGCGATGAGTCCGTTCAATGCCTGGGTGTTCCACAAGGGTCTTGAGACCCTGCCGCTACGGATGCGCGCTCACTCAGACAACGCGATGGCTGTCGCCGACTGGTTAGAGAATCATCCGGCTGTCGGACGGGTCTACTACCCGGGCCTTAAGACACACCCCGGGCATCGATTGGCAAGCCAGCAACAGACCGGATTTGGCGGACTATTATCGTTTGAGGTCACAGGGGGGAGAGCCGAAGCCTGGCAGGTTATCGACTCGACAAAATTGATCTCGATCACGGCCAACTTGGGGGATGTCAAGAGCACGATCACACATCCAGCTTCTACGACGCATGCCCGAATCACGGAAGAACAAAGAGCTGCTGCAGGTATTAGTGAAAACCTAGTGCGCGTTTCGGTCGGTCTTGAGGACCCGCTGGACGTTATTCAGGACTTATCGCACGGCCTGGATAGAGTCAAGACCAAATGATTGAGCAGAAAATTAGTCACGGCAACTTTCAAATCTCGTATTCGCATATTCGAGAGACCTTTGACTTTCTGCAGAATTGGGAGGAGCGTTATCACTTTATTACCGAATTAGGAACAAAAATTCCAACATATCCCCCAGAATTCCGTATTGACCAATACCTCGTTCGGGAATGCATGAGTACCGTATTTATTCGGGCAATTCGAGAGGGCAACGGTCGGTACTTATTCCAAGGCGATTGCGATACCTCTACAGTGAAAGGCGTCGTGGCTATTTTGCTCGCGATGTTTGACGGTAAGACTGCTCCGGAAATTGAGCGGTTCGATGCGGATACCGGTTTTGAGGACCTGGGCCTTTTCGAACATTTAAGCCCCACCAGACATGTTGGGGTTTACGCGATGGTTCGACAAGTCAAACGGCAGGTTAATGATCTAGAAAAGTTTCATAGCACGCCCATATAACACTCTACGCCGACTTACTTGTCTGATCAGACTAGTTAAATTGTCATATTGCAAACAACTCTGACCAGCCCCCACTGATTGGTCCACTGAAAACTGGGATTGCTCCCTGTCAGATTAGGGGTCCCTTCGAGAGCCCCGACCACCATTTATCACTGTAACTGAGCCATTTTGGTAGCTCAGTGCCTGTGTCGGTTGTTGAGAGTGCTGAAATTGAGTTGAAAATTCGGTAGAAGTGTTTTTACGCTATTTACAAGCTGCTTTCCCAATCCGGTAGTTTGCGGTATTCCAATCCGCGAAGAGCAGCATATGGAGTTTAATTTGATTGCCCGCTACAACACACGATAGATCACCCGCCAGTGGTTGATTGCCCGCTACTACCTTATCCTGCCAACAAGTATCGTTAATGGCGCAGACCTGTCTACAATCTTTCATTTTGTCGTTTTGAAGCACTGCCTCACCTACAACCCACGGATTGCTTTGAGCCGGATATGATGGGTGTGCGGTCATATCCCAACATGGGCTTAGACCCTGAGCATGACACTCTTGTGTGTAAGGATCGCCTAGTTAACCATTTTCTGAAGTAAACTGGTTAATCAACTTTGGCATGTAGTCGTCGTCACTGATCTATTTCTGCTGAAGTGTTAACTAATGTTTGATTTAATCTACAGGACTTATGGAGAGTAATATGAGTAGCTTAGAAGTAATTCAAGGTACCTACGCCGCTTTTGGCGAGGGCGACATGGAAAAATTAGCATCCCTGTTTGCAGATGATTGGGTTGGTACTGTTCCAGACCATATGCCAAATGGTCGCGTCTACCACGGAGCATCAGATTTCATCCAAAACTTTTTGGCAAAACTGACGGAAGTCTGGCCTGATTTCGGCTTAGAGCCAATTGGATTCTATGAATCAGGCGACACAGTCTTTATGCATGGGAAGATAACTGCGGGCGGGAAAACAACAGAGACGATTCACATGTGCGTTGCGAAAGATGGGAAGGCAGTTAGCTGGCAACCCTTTGATGACACCCACTCTTTGATATCTGCAGCTAGCTAGAGGGTTATTAGTTTTATCCGCGACATTGGGGTGGGGCGATAGGTCTTACCCCAAAGTTCCGAATATACCCTTTGTAGTGTGACTGTACAGGCGCACTATCAGCCTTAAAGGCTATGTCAATGCTGTTAAGTTGATGGAGCTTTAACCTTCTCTAGCACGAGCATACTCTCTTGCTTGTTCTGTATATGTTTTCTTTTCGCTAGAACGCTCAATCCCATTTAAATGCGCAAAATACTCTACTTCCAGCGGACCAAGAGCCTGTTGTAACTCAGTGGATGGATTGCCATATATTTTGGCTCGGGTCATGATCGCCGATTCAAACAGTGTGTCAAACAGGTGACCCACATTTCCCAAATGAACCACGAATGCGTCAGAGTCTTTGAAGGTTTCAAGTAAATGACACTCGGTGCCATCTTCGTTGATATGGTATTCGTAGACTAATGTGTTGGGCTCGTTCAATTTGGTTATTTCAACCATTGTGTTTACTATTGCCTTGAAGTCATCAAGCTTTCCTTCCTTAATAGAAAGCTGAAAATCAGTCACGATGTAGTCTGACATATCCTATCTCTCCTCTGCGTAAGCGAGATATGTTATCAGGTCCATATACCTTACTCGCTACACGTTTCTGCTACATTTCTACTATGGAAGATGAACAAGCAAAGCGTAAGCGCAGCTTAGTGTTAAGAATGTTTGGGATAGGCGGTGGTACAGGATTCGCCTTAGTAGTTTTAGTAGTAATACTGGTAATAATATGGGCTGTGGAGCCGTAGGTAAGAGTTGTATCTGTACTGGATTAGGTGCGTCTGTAGGCACTCAGTGAGGTCTTCTTAGGCTGAACCGAGTTTTTATTTGGGACACCCTACATTTTGTAAGGTGACCTAACTCATTGATTTAATGGCGCGCCCGGAGGGATTCGAACCCCCGACCACCTGGTTCGAAGCCAGGTACTCTATCCAGCTGAGCTACGGGCGCGTGGTTTGACTGGCTAATCTTCTTTATCCACCCTGAATACGCGGCAGCAGAAATATCTCTGCGCCTTCCGGGATCTCCTCTGACCAGCTGTCACTCACGGAAAATCTGTCCATTGACCGATACTGCTATACCATCGTCGAGTTGGTTCTGCATGCCTGGATATTGTTTGACGAGTTCCCGTAGTAACTCCCGGATCGTTACGGCGCTGATCGACACTGAAGCAGCGCCATCTGCCGCTGCTTTCAGTGGACCGGATAGGCATACCTTCAGCACAGTCTCTCGATTCAGACCTGTTTATCCTTAATGGCCTTGCGTATTCGGGGCGGTGACATCGGCACATGGGTCATGCGAACACCGGCGACATCAGAGACCGCGTTTCCGATCGCAGCCAGTGGTGGCACAATGGACGTCTCTCCAACGCCGCGAATCCCGTACGGGTGATTGGGGTTCGGTATCTCGAGAATCTCCGTGTCGATAAACGGTAGATCGGAGCAGACCGGCACCCGGTAATCTAGAAATCCCGGGTTCTGTAAGCGGCCATTCTCATCATAGATATATTCTTCATTCAGCGCCCAGCCTATGCCCTGGGCAGCACCACCCTGGAACTGTCCTTCGACATAGTCGGGATGGATTGCCTTGCCGGCATCCTGAACAACGGTATATCGCACAACTTTTGTGGCGCTGGTCTCCGGGTTTCTTCCCTTTTGCTGTTGCTTTGCCATCATCCCAGACTACATCTTTAACGGGGATTTCCCACGTATCTGCTGCACGTTGGCACAACTCTTCGATCGCGTTACGGGCCGCAAAAATTGTTGACATGCCCGAGGAAAAGGTTCCCCGGCTGCCATCTGTCATATCGTTGTGTCCGAGCGAGCCGGTATCGGTGATATTGCACTTCACGCTCTCATACGGAATACCAAGCTCTTCAGCTGCGATCAGTGACAGTGATGCACGTGCGCCGCCTACATCCACCGTGCCAACAGTCAACGTGACTGTGCCATCGGTGCCGATATTGAGATCGGTACACGTCTCACCTCCAAAATTAAACCAGAAGCCGCAGGCCATGCCCCGGCCTTGGTTCTTTCCAAGCCTAGCCCGCATGTGTGGGTGTTTCTTGACAGCGGCCAGTGTAGGACCGATGCCAATAGGCCCATAAGTTGGGCCATAAGATGACTTGGTTCCTTCTTTTGCGGCATTCTTGATCCGAAAGTCAACGGGATCCATCCCGATTTGAGCGGCCACTTGATCGATCGTGCTTTCTACGGCAAACGCGGCCATCGGCGCAGAAGGCGCTCTATAGGCAGCAACTTTTGGTCGGTTAACCAGAATATCGTAGCCAACAGTTTTAACGTTTTTCAGATCGTAGCAGGCGTAGGAGGTCATCGCGCCCAGCATGGCCCAGATTCCTGGAAAGGCACCATCCTGGTAGCGTAAGTTTGCAGTTGCAGCAGTGATTCTGCCGTTCTTTTTAACACCGATTTTGACATCAATAGAAGTTGATGAGGTCGGGCCGGTACTACGGAACACTTCGTCCCGGGTCATCTCGAGTTTCACCGGACGATTGGCTTTGCGGGACAATGCCAGCGCAATCGGTTCCATCCACACATGGGTTTTACCGCCGAACCCACCACCGATCTCTGAAGAGGTCACCTTGAGCTTTGCGACGTCCATGCCGAGCAGGGCAGCACAGGTGTTGCGATAAATAAAATGCCCCTGGGTTGTTACCCAAAGCTCGCCATGGCCGTCAGGCCCAACACTGGCAAGACAGGCATGCGGTTCGATGTAGCCCTGGTGCGTCTGCTCAGTTTTGTAGCTCTTCTCCACGATAATATCGGCTGCTCTGAATCCTGCTTCAACATCGCCATGACCGAACTCACTCACCCTCGCTATATTCGATGGTGACTTTGGCTTTGGCGATACCCCACTGGTATACACCCGCGGTTGTACTATAGGCGCTCCAGGCTTTATTGCTTCGTCGACATCAGTCACGTGCGGTAGGATCTGGTAAGTCACGCGAATCAGTTTGAGCGCCTTTCTGGCTGTTGGGGCATCGATGGCGGCTACAGCGGCGACGGCGTGCCCATCATAGAGTGCTCGTTCTCGCGCCATGCAGTTCTCAAGCGTGTCGTACAAATCGCGGTCACCGTCGGTAAGATCAGGCAGGTCTTTGCTGGTGATCACAGCCTTAACGCCGTTTAGCTTCTCGGCTTTTGAGGTGTCGATACGAGTGATCTGAGCATGGGCATGAGGGGAACGTAAAACCAGGCCGATGAGTTGGCCTGGCGCAAAGGTGTCTGCACCGTATTTTGCTCGACCGGTAACTTTGTCAAGGCCATCTGGTCGCGGTGGACGCGTCCCTACAGATTTGAATTTTCGGTTTCTGAACTTTGTGTCGTTTGCCATCTCAGGCATCTCCTGCGGATTAGATCGGTTCTTGACTTGATCGGCCGTGGCCTTAACAGCGCGTACGATTTTGTCGTACCCCGTGCAGCGGCAGAGATTGCCTGCCAAGGCGAATCGGATTTCTTCATCGCTTGGATTCGGATTCCTGTCGAGCAGGGCCTTGCCGGCCATCAGAAAACCAGGCGTACAGACACCGCACTGCAGTGCAGCATGGGTTATGAAATTAGATTGCAACGGGTGTAGGGTATCGCCATCTGCCAGACCCTCGACGGTGTTCACTTCCCGTCCCTCGGCCTCAACAGCGAGCACCAGGCAGGAACAAACCAAACGGCCATCAAGCGTAACGCTGCACGCACCGCAGTCCCCGGTGCCACAGCCTTCTTTAGAGCCGGTCAGCCCGAGTCGGTTGCGCAGCACTTCCAGCAGCGTCTCACCGGGCTGGCAGACAAACTCGGTCTGATCGTTATTGATCTTAGTCGATACAAGTGTTCCCGCCATCATTTACCTCCTGCGCGCGTATAAGCAATTTTAGCCGCACGTTTGGCAAGGACCCCCGCGACTTCGGTTCGGAATTCGACAGTGCCGCGTTTATCGTCAATTGGATTGCAAGCGGCGGAACAAGCTTCTGCGAGTTTATTGAGTGCAGCTTTGTCCAGATTCGTGCCAACGATAGCCTTGACCGCAGCGGGTACGAGTAAAGGTGTCGGCGCAACTGCGCCCAGAGCGACTCGGGCGTTTTTAATAACCGAATTGCTGCCCAGCGTCAGGCTGACACCCACACCCACTACCGCGATATCCATCTCCGACCGTGGTATAAAGCGCAGGTACGCATCACCTGACTTGGGCGGCCGCTTGGGTAGTGTGATTGCTTCAACCACCTCACCTTTGACCAGCGAAGTTGTACCGGGCCCGGTGATCACTTTTTCGATCGCGACTGTCCGTCGTCGTTGTGGTCCTACGATATTTGCCTTTCCACCTGCTGCAATTAAGGCTGGTACGGCATCTGCTGCAGGGGACGCATTGCATAGGTTGCCGGCGATGGTGCACCGGTTTTGAATCTGGTCCGATCCGATCAAGTTCGCAGCCTCCACAACACCGGGCCAGGCTTTCTTAAGTGCAGTGTTTTCGCCCATTTCAGCAGCAGAGACGGCGGCACCAATCCGGAAACCGGTTGCGGATTTCTTGATCGACTGCATGGCTGAAATATGTTTGATGTCAACCACCAGGTCGGGCTCGGTCAATCCGCTTTTCATTTGAACCATCAGGTCGGTCCCACCTGCGAGTACAAAAGCCTTGCCCCGTTCTCGCTTTATGAGCACGGCGGCTTCTTTGGTTGTGCTGGGAGTTTGGTATTTCATCGACAAAGCTCGTTTAGGTTTTAATTCATCACGCACCAGTCTAGCCTGTTGAATAGTAACGCTTCACGACAAGATATTCTATCCGGCTGATTTCTCATCTGCTCACGCGGCAAGTACGGGTTGTTCAGCACAAGGTCCCATCGAAGTATCCTATGACTGAGGCCTTGCGCCGAGATCACCTGTTTAAGGATCTAGATAATCGTATAGACTTCGCGGGTGAGTTCAATAACCAAAGGACTGCTCTGGGTTGCACTCGCCGGCGTCCTGTTCGTTGTGTTCACGGCTCTCGTACGCTACGTCGGTAATGAACTACACCCCATTCAGGCGGCGTTTACCCGGTATTTGTTTGGATTACTGGTT
>LUSG01000020.1 GCA_001629395.1 Gammaproteobacteria bacterium REDSEA-S15_B12
GTACTTGCTAATGCACAACCGCCCTTTGCTGCGGTTCTCTCGTTTTTTATCGTCCGAGAGGTAGTTACAGGCCGAGTGTTTATAGGCCTTTTGATCGGTTTTATCGGTGTTGTTGTGCTTGCGATGCCCGAGATGGAGTTTGGGAACGCCAGATTTTCAGGGGCGGTCTATGTTCTTGGAGGTGCTATCGGGACCGCCATTGGAAACGTGCTCCTTAAATATCAGGCTGGTAGTGATGATATTTACTGGTCAATGGGGATTCAGCTTGTCATAGGTTCACTATTTTTGGGTATAGCATCTGCGAGCCTGGGCGAGCCCATGGAAATAGATTGGACCTGGTCGTTTACCACCGCAATCTTCGTTCTGGCTATCCCTGCGACTGCTTTGATGGTTGTGTTGTGGTATGCCTTGCTCGCTAGCGCCCCCTTGAACAGCCTAAATTCATTTACTTTTCTGACGCCGGTTTTCGGTCTGGTTATCGGAATGCTCCTGTTTGGTGAGACATTCAATACAGTCGAAATGATTGGGATAGGGATAACAATTGTCGGCTTGATTATCGTTGTAAAAGCGCCTCGAAAGCAGAGGTCGGCCCAGTCGCTGGGGAGGAAGCGCGGAGTGTAAACCGTGAGCCGATGAACAAGAGCCGGATACGAGGCGCTGCCAAGCAGGGCGAGCGGGCCGAAGGAGTGGGAGAGCGAACCCGCATGCCGGGTGGTGTGGGAGGGGCGTAACCTGTTTGTTCCCCCTGTCTCAATTGCTTGCTATTTTAGGTCCCAGTCTTGTGACGCCTTCGCACTCAAGGTCCAGAAGGCTAATTTTGCAAATGCCCATTGAATTACTGAGTGAAAAAAAGCCGCAACATCCTGCGGTGTTGCGGCGAATTCGAACGATAGCGACTATTGCAAGATGCACGTCACTGAAGGCTCCGACAGAAGCCTATGATGAGCAGCTCTGAGATTAACTCATATTTTCCTGAAATGAATCTGAAAAATAAAAAGCCTTTTCGCATTACAGGTGTTCTCGCGTTTATACGACGGCCATCATTTACTATTACTTCGGTGTAATGCAGTTCCGGTTTAATTAGTTTTTCAGCTTCATTTAAGGGAGCTATGGTAAAGGTCAAGTAGCTCAAATTCTGTTGGGCTACAATAACAAGAGTCTCACGCCAGAGATTTTGGAGGATCTATGAAAACAACACGAAAACTAATCAGTCAGGGTGTTCTGGGGGCGCTTATAGCAGCAAATGGAGTGCCTGCCGCAATAGCGGTTGAGGTCCCCACGGCCTCAGGGATCAAGCTAGATATACTAACTCAAGGTAAATTCCAGCCAACCTATTTCTCCAATTTCGATCTGGACAGCAGTGTCGATGATGGTGCCACAGGAACTTCTGCGGGTGCTGTTCAGGTTGGAGACGAGCACGTCAGGGCTGAGGTCAGGCTTGGTGTAGTGGCGACTGGGGATAATTGGACCGGTAAGCTGCTTCTTGAGAATGACTTTGCCCTTGATGCGAATTCCGCAGGGCGGCTGGACCTTCAAAAACCTGGACCTTGCCTCCGGCGGGCTTCTATACGGCGATGACCATCCCCTATTCGGCGCCACGGGAAAGACCTCTTGGGGCAGTTACGATGTTTACTGGATGCCAATAACTGATGGGTTGATTTCGAACATCCAGTCTCCCGGGGCCAACCCCGCCAACGGAGAGTTGGATTGGGATGTGTTTGCTTCAAAGTTTGATATCGATCTGGGGAGAGGTAGTCGTATTTCTCCGATCCTGACTTATAGCGACAACCAGCAGCAAGGTGCGAAAGCAACCTATTATGGTGTCGAATACATCGGGAATATTGGCGCCATGAAGATTCGGGCCGAGGCACTAGGTGTGACCGGGAGTTTCGACAACGGTGATGACATAAGCGCCTTTGCTGGCTACGCCGGGCTTGAGTACCCGCTTAGTGAATCCTTTAATCCCTTTATTGCACTACGAGTTGCCAGTGGGGATGACGACCCTGCCGATAATGATGTAGAGGGCTGGCTGGGCATTACAGACATCGGTAGATACTCGCCCCTGATTGGTATTGATGGCCAGTTCTTGGGGTGGCAGCCCAACTCAAACCAAGCGATAGCATCAGGCCTTTTCGGTCTCGCTCTTGATCAAGCTGGTCCTGGTGGCGCAGGGTACGGTGGTATCTCCAATGCCGGTACTGGTAACAACCCGGGCCAGATCATGCTCTCAGTTGGCAGTTCGGGAAATTTGGCGTCGATCTCGCCAAAGCTGTCTTATCAGGCGCAGATTTTCCCGATGTGGTTCCAGCAAACGGGGGGGCTTGAGACGCTCAGCACTGCCAGTGGGTCTGTGGATAGTTATGCCGGTACCGAACTGGATGTGGCTGTAAAATACCAGGCCAACCAGTATTTTGCTCCAAGACTGGTGCTCTCCAGTTTCCTGCCAGGCAAAGGCGTTGAGGACGCAACTGGTGCAGACGATGCAGCTTATGTTGCAATGCTCGAACTGAACTGGAATTACTGATCCCAGGGAACTAATTGCGACTGGAGGTAATGGGATTGAGGCGCCGGAGACGGGGCCTCAATTTTTTTGAGGGGCATATTATGAAGCCAATTTCCGTGATCTTTCTTGTTTTTTTTGCAGTGTCAGGTGCTCAGGCTCAAGGCTACGACTTACCCTTGGACTCGCTGTCGGAATGGGCGGGAGAGAGGAGTATCAGGATCGTATCGAATATTGATGGCCTGAATACCGACAAAGAGTTTCTTGCACTATTGGGTCGGCTCAATGTTGAGGGATTCGATGTTAAGTTTGGCGATTCCGGATCCACCGATGAAGGGCTGATTCTGGAGGTTCTTCAGGTCAGCGATAAGATTGCAGTGTCAATTAAGTCCACCGATGCTCAAAGATATTTACTTTCCGTCTTGATTGACGAGGGCGATCAAAGTGGAGGTGAAGTGCGAGAGGGGGGTGATTTTCGCGGCGTCCTTCCTTTGCCAGCAGATTTCAATCCGAAAATGGTTGAGGCGCTCCCCACGTCGAACCGCGAAGGCGGTGAACTGGTTTTTCTGTCAGATTCCACATTGGTGCTCGGCGTCTTCGATGAAAACAGGATAAAAAGAGTTGATGCGCTAACATCTAACATCAAAAATTCGAAAGCGATTTTCTTGTCGGTTGGTCAGTCAGACTCAGATCCGAATCCGGAGGTCGCTGTAGTATGGGGTCAGGACCGAGATATTTCAGGCAAGGGGCAATATACGAAGGTCTTCTCTCAACTCTTTGAAATATCTGGGGAAAAGTTGCAGGAAGAAACCAAAAAATCGGAGAACACTGCTTTACGGTTTATCAACAATCGACTGTACTCCCAGCGATACGACTTTTTGCATGGTGACATTGGAAAACTAACATCAGCTTCTGAGGAGGGAAAAGATGTTCTGGATGATTCAATGTTTTTGTCTAATGCTGAGAATATGATTTTCTCCATTTTCCCTATTGATAGCACAGTCTCTATTGTGGTGAATGAAGACAGTCTTGAATTGCGGGACCGTGGCTGGGAGTCCTGGCCACGGCTAGACTTGGGCAAGGTTTCGTCGCCAAGGCTAACTAAACGCTTGGAGGATAGGGAAATCACTACATCACCTGATTACGCCTTTTCCGTTAACGAGGAGCATCTGTCTATTCCTAGGAAGGTGGTCGTTAATAATGGATCTGTTTTGACCTATCTCAGAAAGAGAAGGTCGGGTTTTTCTGGGTTAGCTCCCGCTTCAGGGTCAGATACGTTAATCAGAGCGCGCTGGGATAATGATGAACCCGAATCGGGGTTTGCAGTTTTCCCTATGCATGAATTAAGTTCCTTTATTATTGATTTTTCATATGTGAAAGCTAAAGGGAAATATCGGCTAATAATATTGGCTAATGAAGAAAGTGATAGTCAAGGCGCAAGTCAAATATACATCTATTGATTTTTTAAGGTTTGCAGTACAGTAACAAATTAATCGCCAAAATCCCAGTAAAACTATCATATGGCCAGTCATGTTATTTCATGACTGGCAACACTCTTTGTATGAGAAGCAAGCTTAGCTTGTTAGCTCTGTAGGAAAGACACGTACTAGTCGTCACTTGAATCTGCTAGTCCCGCCTCCTTCATTTGCTCGTGTAATTTTTGATGCTTCAGGCAGAGTTCTTGCCTGTCAGTTGTTTCCACGGTCTTGTTTGGATAGCTCCTTGCCTCGTTAATCCTGTCGGCTAAACCATCTGCGAAGGCAGAAGAAGTAAACAGTGCTGTGATTGCGATGGCTGTAATGATGCTCTTCATAACTAACTCCTTACTCTGTTGCTGTAAGCTCATTTAACTGGGGGCTTACCGTCATCTGTGTTTTCACCCAATTCCGGGGTTCTAGTAAATGCCGCTGAAGACTACCAGTGGTTTTTCTAATCTCATTTTCTGGACGTTAGCTTCTACTTCATTTCTTTATTTTTCAGAATACCTTCATTAATTTAATCGTTGTTCATTCTTTTGTGGATCTATTTCATCTCCTGGCTCACTTATTGATTCTATTAAATCATTGGTTCCTGAAACCTGGCTGAAAAAAAACAATAATTTTGATTGGCGATTTTATAATTCTTGTTGAGCATAAGAATCGTTGAGCCAGATCAAAACAATATCAATTGATGGGTAATTTCAGCTTCGTTTCAGTTTTGGTGTCTAATATAAGCGCTCACATGCTTTCCTCGGAGATCTCAAGTTGTCCATCCGCCCCTTTTTTATAAAGCCAGCTATTTTGGGTGTGTTGCTGTTTAGTAGCATTTCTGCGTGGGCCCAGCCCAGGCTGGAGCTCATGAGGCTTCCCGATCCCCGGGTAACGATCGGAGCGGCCAATCTACCTCTAGACACATTTGATACCAGACAAGAGCCCATGACTCAGGGAACGATTGGCGTTACTCAGCGAATCCCTCGAGGAGATAGCCTCCGGTTGGCTAGCGCAAAGAAAGAAGAGATGGCCGGTGTACAGCCTTACCTCCGCCAGAACCGCCGAGCACAGGTCACCGAAACGGTCACTCACCTATGGCTCGATTTATGGAGCTCCCAGGAAAGCATCCGCCTCATTGAACAGAACCGGGGGCTGTTCGAGCAATTGGCGGATGTTGCTGAAGCTGGATATACCTCCGCGACAATGGGCTCCAGACAACAAGATGTTATTCGTGCTTCGCTGGAGTTGACTCGCCTTGAAGATCGACTGACTGCTTTGCATACCCAGTTGGCTTCGAGCAGAGAAGCTCTTGGTGAATGGATTGGTTCCAGTCAGGCTCAACTCTCGGTCACTGAAAACATTCCTCCTCTGTTATTGGAAGACGTTTCCAACGGCTGGTCGGAGACGAGTGTGGAGTCTGTCATCCGTCACCCATCGATTCGTGCCACAGATCAACTGGTTGATGCCCAAGCCATCGACGTGGATCTTGCCAGGCAAGCTTACAAACCTGAGTGGTCGGTCTTCGCACAATACGGATATCGGGACAGAGCTCCGAACGGCCAGGACAGGGCAGACCTGTTTTCGATTGGTATTGGATTTGACCTGCCCATCTTCACGGGAAACCGGCAAGATCGACGCCTCAACGCTTCTGCAGCCAGACTGGAAGCCGAAAAGACGGATCGGGTTCTGAGAATCAGGTCGTTTCAGGCGAGGGCGCGCGCGGCTTTAGCCCGCATTGAGCGGTTGGATGATCGAATTGACTTGTATCAGCAAACTCTTCTACCGCAGATGGAAGAACAGGCCGGTGCCTCGCTGACCGCCTATAACAATGACGACGGTGATTTTGCTGAAGCGGTACGCGCAAGGATTTCCGAACTCAATGCCGAGGTCGAATTGATCCAGATGATGGCCGAGCGGGCCAAAACTCTGGCAAGTTTCCGTTATTTGACCACGGAGGCCTCAAACATTCCCTCCTTTTCAATGTCCCATTTGCAGGATTAATCATCATGGCTAATTTCGTTCGCCCATTGGGCTTCTTATTGCTTGGCGGGATTGCTGGCGTGGGTGCCGCCTATTGGCTTGCACCGGAAATGGCCTCCGTTCCAATCGCGAAGCGGGGGGATAATGAGGCAAAGGAACCGCTCTATTGGGTGGCACCCATGGATCCCAATTTTAAAAGCGACAAACCCGGAAAGTCACCTATGGGGATGGATCTGATTCCAGTGTTTGAGGATGCCGGGTCGGCTGAGGACCCGGTCGGTACCGTTCGTATTTCGCCTGCAGTGGTAAACAACTTAGGAGTTCGCACAGAGTCCGTCATCCAGGGGCGTTTGCCAAATACCATAACGACCGGCCGCGGCTGAAACACGCAGACATCATCATTGACAAAATGCGCCCGTCGGCTCAGTAAGAATTGATACAACGCCTCCTCAGAGGGCAACCCCAACAGCAGCGCATTGGTTTGGGTGTTCTCGATCAGCGGAATACGGCGATCAAAGGATTCGTCTGTCTCCCACCGATTCTGCCAAAGTATTAGCTCTTTGGGCTCCGGGCCCAGTAGTTTCCAGAACTCCCAACGCTCCATAGGATTACCGTTGCTCGTTTCAGTTTTCGAATCGAGATCAAGGAACTTCCCCAATCCCGCTTCGCGTAAGCTGGTTTCCAGTACATCCGGTTGGCTAAGATCGAGACCGTTCTGCCACAAGGCCCTGTATAGCGCCAACCGAAGCTCGGGAGCTTTGTCACTTGCATACTGGCTGATGGCCATAACGAGCCGTGTTGCAAGGCTACTGCCCGGCCGACGCCTGGGCAACGAAACTGCCACGTCTGGTGCCCGGTGATGTATGGCGAACACTTCGTTCGCCAGTAGGCTTTCATCTTCCAGACTAAATGCCGCCTCAGATAGCTCCGGCGCGTGTACGATCAATCGCCACTCCACACGGCTCAGCAGATCCCAGCTGTTGAATCGCTCGTGCAATGCGAAACAAAACGGACAGTTAAGATCGCCATAGACGACAAATTTACCGAGGTCCTCCTCGTGCAATACAGACAGGTTGTCGAGATTACTCACCGTAAGACACAGTGACAACACAACTGATTAATTTGGTTAGGCAAGTGCATCATCCACAGGCACACTGTACCCTTCCGCTAGTTTGTTGGTTTCGTTTGCCATGGCCACAACTGCCATCAACTCTCCGAACATCTCCTCAGTCATACCCGCTTTACGGGCTGCAACGCCATGACTGACCTGACAGTACTCGCACCCATTATTGATACTGATTGCGAGGTAGATCATCTCCTTGAATCTGATCTCCAGGGCACCATCGACCATGATCTCCTTGAGACTCTCCCACGTTCGCCTGAGCGTCGGAGGATGATTCGCAATAGCCATCCAGAAATTACTTACTTGGTCAATTTTCCGGGTACGCTTAATATCGTCATAGACGGTTCGCACTTCTTCGGATGCATCTTCATAGGAAATCAGGTCAGCCATGGTGGCATTGCTCAACTTTTAGATGGTCATTGTGAATTGATCCACTCGCAGGAACATTGCAAAGCAACATGTTCGCAGGTTCGTCTAGCTCGCCCGCTATACATTTACCGATCACCGGGCTCGTCATACCAACCCCATTAGAGTGGAATATTGCCGTGCTTTCGCCAGGGATTAGATAACTGTTTACCACGCAACATATCCAGTGATCGTGAAACTCGGCGACGGGTATCCCTAGGTAGGATCACATCGTCTATAAATCCTCTGTGCCCAGCAATAAAGGGATTTGCAAATGTCTGCCGATATTCTTCAGTACGGGCGGCAATCTTATCCGGATCACCCATTTCCTGGCGAAAGATTATTTCGACTGCCCCCTTAGACCCCATAACTGCTATCTCTGCGCTAGGCCAGGCCAGATTAACATCCCCGCGCAGATGTTTCGATGCCATCACATCATAAGCGCCGCCGTAGGCCTTACGCGTTATAACCGTGATCTTAGGGACAGTGCACTCGGCATAGGCGTATAGCAGTTTTGCGCCGTGACGGATGATGCCACCATATTCCTGAGCTGTGCCCGGAAGAAAACCCGGCACATCCACAAATGTCACGATCGGAATTCCAAAGGCGTCACAGAAACGTACAAATCGTGCCGCCTTGACTGAAGATTGGATATCCAAACACCCAGCCAGCACCATTGGTTGATTAGCCACGACACCCACCGTCGAACCATCGACTCTACCGAAACCAATAACGATATTGCCTGCATAGTCGGGTTGCAATTCAAAGAAATCACCCGCGTCGACAACTTTGTGAATCAGCTCTTTCATGTCATAGGGTTGGTTTGGATTACTCGGCACCAAGGTATCCAGTGATGTCTCGATACGATCAGCGGGGTCACCGACATTACGCCTAGGACACTCACTGCGGTTACTCAAGGGCAGAAAATCTACAAAGCGTCTTAATGACAGAAGCGCCTCGACATCATTTTCAAAGGCGCCATCTGCTACCCCCGACCGCGTGGAGTGCGTGTTTGCCCCGCCAAGTTCCTCATGGGTGACTGTCTCGTGGGTAACGGTTTTGACCACCTCTGGACCGGTCACATACATATACGAGGTGTCCTTCACCATGAAAATAAAGTCTGTCATTGCCGGCGAATAAACAGCACCCCCCGCACATGGCCCCATGATCATCGAGATTTGAGGAATTACACCCGAGGCCAGCACATTACGCTGAAATACTTC
>LUSG01000200.1 GCA_001629395.1 Gammaproteobacteria bacterium REDSEA-S15_B12
GCCATATCTATACCCTCATTTCTGCGGCTGTGTCCAGTACCGCACGGACAATTTTGTCATAACCTGTACAACGACACAGGTTCCCAGCTAACCAATACCTAACTTCTGATTCTGTTGGATCAGGATTTCGCTCCAACAAGGACTTTGCGGCTACCAAAAATCCAGGCGTACACACACCACACTGCAATGCAGCATGATCCAAAAATTTTTGTTGTAGTGGATGCAATTGATCACCCTTCGCCATTCCCTCGATAGTACCTATTGCACGTCCTTCTGCCTCTACCGCCAGAACCAAGCAAGCACAGACTAGTCGTCCATCTAGAGTGACACTGCAAGCCCCACAATCCCCAGACGCGCAACCTTCTTTGCTGCCAGTTAGTCGCAACTCATCACGAAGAACGTCTAGAAGTGTTTGTTCAGTATCACACAAAAAATCGACAGGATCATCGTTAATAATCGTTGTAACGTGTACTCTCGCCATTAATTCTGCTCCGCACGTTGTAATGCAATTCGACAGGCACGAGCCGCAAGTACGCCAGACACATGGGTCCTGTAGGCAATCGTGCCGCGTTTATCGTCAATGGGCCGACAAGCAACTCGAATCACCGATGACATGTTTTCAACAGCTTTCTCATCAACTCTTGTTCCAATTAATGCTTCCGCCGCGTCTGACACCAACAATGCAGTCGCTGCAACGGCACCGAGACCAACCCTCGCAGCAACACAATTTCCATCAGAATCAAGCGATAAACTAACCCCGACACCAACAACTGCAATATCCATTTCTGTTCTCGGAATAAAACGAAGATACGCATCACCAGAATGTGCTGGTCTAGCCGGTAAGACAAAAGAAACCAAAAATTCGCCAACCTGTAAATTGGTGGCGCCCGGGCCCTTGCAGAACTCCTCAACCCCAAGAGTTCTCTCTCCGTCTGGTCCAACAATATTGCACTGTGCACCAGCAGCAATTAAGGCTGGCACACTGTCTGCAGCCGGCGAAGCGTTACATAGATTACCACCCATCGATGCACGACCTTGGATCTGAGTGGAGCCAATCAGCTCAACCGCTTCGACTACACCAGGCCAAAGTCTTTTAAGTTCATCGTGTTCATCAAGTTCTGCTCCCGTCACCGCGGCACCTACTCGGAAACCACCATGTTCAGATTTTATCGCTCTTGTCTCAGCGATTTTCTTTATGTCGACAACGACTCCAGGCTCAACCATCCCTGCGCGTAACTGGACCAGCAAATCCGTCCCTCCAGCCAGTATGTGAGCATTCCCTTCCGCTTTTGCCAGAAGTGAGACGGCTTCTTCCTTGGTTTCTGGGGCCTCATAGCGCATAGCGTATATTCTCTTGAAGTTCGTTAATTGCCAGATATCCGAATTTACTTCCTTTGGGCTATATTCTACCGACCACATAGACACGAAGTACACGGCTCAATAGCCCCAACTGGAAGTATTCTCCGCGACTCGAGATTTGATAATCAAAACTGGTCGTACCATATCCATTCTATGCTTGTAGCCACAGAGAGTCTAAGTCGATAATGCCCCGAATATTTCGACACACAAAAACCCTTAAGTGGCAGGCCCTGGCTAACATATTTTGACTGAAACCCTACTAGTGCCCACTTTCTAATCTCCATACTTACACTACGGTTAACTAATACCATGCCTTTACTTGAACTAGGCCCAAACGAAGGTCTTTACTACGAACATAACCACCCCGACACAACTGGCGCTCCGACCTTTGTCTTCGTGAATCCAATAACCGGCAGTGTTGACATTTGGCAAGGGGAAGTAGCCCCATCACTAAGAAAATCGGGCTACGGAACTCTAGCCTACAATTTTCGTGGTCAAGCCGATAGCCCCTACGAGGAAGGTATCCCTCTTAACGACCAACTCATTTCAGCAGATCTATCTAAACTGATAAATTCACTGGAAATCGACCGGCCAATTCTCGTTGGGTTGTCTATTGGCGGCCTATTTGCAATGCAAGCACACCTGAGTGGCGTTGATGCAGCTGGCCTTGTGCTCCTAAACACACTGAGAACTATTGGGCCCAGAATTGCCTGGATCAATGATGCAGTGGTGCGCGCGATGGACGTTGGTGGACCACAGCTAATGGGTGACATCATGACCCCACTGATTTGGGGACCAGAATGGCTGGCTGCAAATCGATCCAATTTTATACAGGACGACGCTGAATACGTTCCAATGGACAAGAGCTCAGGTGCTTATAACTTACTTAGCCACATGGGCGAGGCCAACTGGGAAGTAGCTTACGAAGATATCAGGTGCCCCGTTCTTGTGGTGATGGGACTCCAGGATCGGGTCTTTTACGATGCTGAAGTAGTCACTAAGTTAATGCAGCGTATACCCAAAGTTCAGCGAATAGATATTCCCCATGCAGGTCACATGCTGCCTCTGGAAGTGCCTCTCGAACTGACACGTGAACTGAAACAGTTTGCAGCGAACCTGTAATCTAGTTGTTTAATTTAAATCAAACCGATGAGTAGCTATTAGCACGGCTATGTTGAACTCGCTACGCACACTGCTATTCCACGTCTGTAATCGGCGATTCTTTTATGGCTGGGTCATTCTGGCTGTTACTTGCTTTGCAATGATTGGCACAGGGCCTGGCCAATCGCACCTGATTGGCCTTTATTTTGAGGACATCAGCCGTGAAATGACGTTTATGTTTGCCGCAGACTGGATGGGGGCTAACCGGCAGACAGCGATTACCTTCGCATATGGTGGAGCAACGTTCTTGGCCGCATTCCTTTTGCCTTATATGGGAAAGCTACTTGATCGCTACGGCCCGACAGTCATTCTTTCCCTAGTCATCGTAGGTCTTTCTATTACCGCCATTCTTTTCAGCTTGGCCCGTGAATGGACTGTTGTCGCTATAACGTTTGGATTTCTACGATTTTTGGGTCAAGGGTCTTTGATGCTGGCCAGCGTTAATATGGTTTCACAATGGTTTGACAAGAGAAGAGGCTTTGCACTGGGCATTATGTCCTTGGGATTTCCATTGTCGATGGCTGTACATCCACCCATTTGTCAGTGGTTAATTGACTCAGTGGGATGGCGCGCTTCCTGGGTGTGGCTAGGAATCAGTACCCTGGTCCTATTTCTACCACCGGTCTTATTTCTAGCTCACAGTAAACCTGAACTGCTCGGCCTTAAACCCGATGGTCTACGGGATAGCGATTCAACCCTGATCGAAAAGCAAGATGTTTGGGGACTCACACGAGGAGAAGCTCTCCGCACTTCGACCTTCTATATCATCACTGCTGGACTAACCGCATTATCAATGTTAGTCACCACACTACATGTGTTTTTCAAAGGCATATTGACCAGTCATGGCCTTGAGCCACAGACCGCAACATTGATGTTCACGGTTACGGGGATTACTGCAGCCATCTCAATGCCTATTGTTGGTCAGATGCTAGACAAACTACGAACCGATTTTATGTTTTGTGGCGGCCTGCTGGTGATGGTTGCATCCTTGGTGTCGGTTACATTTGTCAATGACTTACCGAGTGCAATTGTTTTTGCAATAATTTTTGGCATTAACAACGGGGTCACAATGACATTTTTTGGATTTCTATGGCCCCGCTACTTTGGGCGCAAACACCTTGGCAGCATTCAGGGTGTTGGACAAATGGTCGGAATTGTAGGTGCTTCTATTGGTGCAATCCCCTACGCCATCGCCTTCGATCGAGGATGGGATCTGGATTTAACACTCCGAGCGCTGGCTGTGATACCACTAATTTTCGCCGGTGTAGCATTGTTTCTTCGAGACCCTAAGGAAAGTACTGACCAATAATTCGGCTATGTCTTTACAACTATTCTGACTAATATTGATACCACAGCAAGATCTAGA
>LUSG01000201.1 GCA_001629395.1 Gammaproteobacteria bacterium REDSEA-S15_B12
GTATAAGAGACAGCTGTAAATATGCCGGTAGAGCTCGGCGGCGGCGGACTTGATAGCGTGTCGCTGACTCTGTTTGAACGAGAGCTTGGTCGGGCTAATTTTGCGCTGCAGTATCTTGTAGGTCGGCCGAGCAATATCCTGCAGGCCTGTACTGACGAGCAAAGAGAGCGGTATCTTCTACCCTGCATAAAGGGCGAAAAAATAGATTGTCTCGCGATGACCGAGCCAGGCGCCGGATCGGACCTTCGCTCAATGGCCTGTAGAGCAGACCGAAATGGTGGTGACTATGTCATCACTGGCACTAAGCATTTTATCAGTCATGCTGATATCGCCGATTTTGTTATTTTGTTTGCGGCAACGGGAGAGGAGAGTTCCAGTCGTGGGCCTAGGAAGTTGATCAGTGCCTTTCTGGTCGACAAGGGAACCAAAGGATTCGATGTTCGTCCGGGTTATCACAGTGTTTCTCACCGGGGCTACCACAACTGTATTCTTGAATTCGATCAATGCCGGATTCCAGATTCGCAGATGCTGGGTCATGAACATCAAGGTTTTGCGGTCGCTAATGATTGGCTGGGCGCGACCCGGCTTCAGGTGGCAGCAATGTGCCTGGGCCGTGCCCATCGTGCATTGGAACTCGCTGTAGACTGGGCCGCACAAAGAAAGCAGTTTGGACAGCCGATCGGTCGTTTCCAGGGTGTTGGATTCAAGATTGCAGAGATGCGAATGCGTCTTGAAGCTGCCGAACTTCTGACCTTGAAGAGTGCATGGAAAACTGATCAGGGCAGCGCAACCGACTCAGACTATGCGATGGCAAAACTCTACGCGACCGAGATGCTGGCTTATGTGGCTGATGAGGCGATCCAGATTCACGGCGGTATGGGGCTGATGGCTGACCTGCCGCTCGAGCGGATATGGCGTGACGCCCGCGTTGAGCGGATCTGGGAAGGTACCAGCGAAATTCAAAGGCATATTATCTCGAGAGATATTCTGAGACCTCGCTGGGATTAGACGACTTACACGCCGAGTAGAGCGCTTTGGATCTCGAACGCCTTTTTAGACCCAAGACTGTCGCCGTATTTGGTGGTCGAGAAGCCGCAGAGGTGGTGCAGCAGTGCACACGACTGGGGTTTCCCGGCGAGATATGGCCGGTACACCCTCGACATTATGAAGTTGCAGGCCGTCGTTGCTATCGTGATATCAGTGAACTACCGGGAGCACCCGACGTCAGTTTTATTGGTGTCAACCGCTGGCAAACCATCGAGATCGTTGCTGAACTTCGGAAGATCGATGCTGGCGGTGCGGTCTGCTACGCCTCAGGATTCAGCGAAAGCGATGACGGTAATCAGCTTCAGGCAGAACTGGTTCAGGCCGCTGGCAGTATGCCGATCCTTGGGCCGAATTGTTATGGCCTGATCAATTACTTAGATGGTGCGTTGCTGTGGCCCGACCAGCACGGTGGTCAGCGGGTGAAGCGAGGTGTAGCACTGTTTACTCAGAGCAGTAACATCCTGCTGAACCTAACTATGCAGACACGCGGTTTGCCAATAGCTTATGTTCTGGCGCTGGGAAACCAGGCCCAGACAGATGTCGCGGATGCTATAGAGGCAGTAGTGGCCGATGACCGTGTGACTGCGGTGGGTCTACACGTCGAAGGATTCAGTGATGTGCAGACTCTCGAACGGGTGAGCAGACTTGCGCGGGACAGGCACCTGCCTATGGTGGCCATCAAGGCTGGTTCGAGCGTACGTGGCGCCGGGCTTGCTTTATCACATACTGCCTCACTGGCAGGTTCCGACCGGATTGCCGATGCGCTTCTGGATAGACTGGGGATCGCCAGGGTCCGCTCATTGGACAGTCTGATTGAAACACTCAAACTGCTTCATGTACACGGACCGCTGTCCGGTAGCCGCATAGGTTCTATGAGTTGTTCAGGTGGTGAGGCGATGCTGATGGCAGACGCGGCAGAAGGTCGAGATGTCAGTTTCCCCGAGTTTTCCCCTGATCAGTACCAGCGGATCAGAGAAACGCTCACAGAGTTGGTAACCGTATCGAACCCGCTGGACTACCACACATTTAATTGGAATGATGAGGACAGACTGTACAAAACGTATCGTGCGATGCTCAGTTGTGGGTTTGACTTATCGCTATTGGTGTTGGACTTTCCTAGACAGGACTACTGTCAATGGGATACTGGCGAGTTTGCCGGAAAACTTGCCCGAAGATACAGCCAGCGACTTCATCAATTGTGGTATCGCACCGTTATGCGGGATCGAACAGGCACTGGACGCGGTCGAAGCGGCAGCTAAGATTGGAAATCTATGGCGGCAGGCACCGCCTTTGCGGCTGCCGGGTGTAACAACCAAAATAAGGCAGGGGTCGTTTAGCGTTGATGAGTGGGAAGGAAAAGCCTGGTTGTCGGAGTTGGGCCTGGTTGTACCGCGGGGGCAATTGGTGCGAAGTATCGAGGAGTCGGTTGAGGCAGCTGGTGAGATTGGATTTCCTGTTTGTGTGAAAGCCTGTGACGCCGGCTTAAGGCATAAAAGCGATCAGTTAGCCGTTACATTGAACGTATCGAATCAACAACAGCTCAGAAACTCAGCGGAGCGCTTGCTTGCGCACTATGACAGGTTGATCGTAGAGGAGATGATCACTGATGCGCTGGTCGAACTGATCATTGGCTTTGAACACGACCCACAGGTTGGTCCGTGCATGATGCTGGGAACCGGCGGTATTCTGGTCGAATTACTCCGGGATGTTCAAATCATTCTCTTGCCCGCCAGGAGATCAGAATTTGAATCAGCCCTGGAAAAGCTCGGGACGATGCCCATGCTTAAGGGGTATCGAGGCACAAGCCAGGGTGATACCGTTGCATTGCTTGATTGTCTCGAGACCCTGTCTAGCCATATCCTATCTGCGACTGGCTCAGTTTCGGAACTGGATATTAATCCGATGCTGGTGCGACCTTTGGGACAAGGCGTGGTGGCTGCCGACGTGCTGTTAAGTCAGTTTCACAAGCCATTGTCGAGCAGGCGAGATTCGGTCAGATTTGAGTCAGACCGGTTGCAATAGGCTGCCGTTTTGAGACCAGCATCAACATAAGGAGATGAATCGAGGATGGATACGCCAATTCACGTTGAGAAGCGTTCGTCTGTACTGGAGGTTACCCTCAATCGACCTAAAGCCAACGCCATCGACGTCGCGACCAGTCGGAAGATGGGGGAGGTTTTCGCGGCGTTTCGGGATGATCCCGAGCTTCGGGTTGCCGTAATTACCGGTGCTGGCGAAAAGTTTTTCTGTCCAGGCTGGGATCTTAAAGCGGCTGCAGACGGTGAGGCGGTCGACAGTGATTACGGTGTTGGAGGATTTGGCGGCTTGCAGGAGTTGCCGGACCTGAATAAGCCTGTTGTAGCTGCAATTAACGGTATTTGTTGTGGCGGTGGTCTGGAGCTCGCGCTGTCAGCAGACATTATCCTCGCTGCGGATCACGCGACTTTTGCACTGCCCGAAATCAACTCGGGAACAATTGCTGATGCCGCGGCGCTCAAGCTACCTAAGCGGATTCCCTACCACATCGCCATGGAATTATTATTCACTGGTCGGTGGATTGATTGCGCCGAAGCACACCGTTGGGGGCTGGTCAATCACATCGTGCCGGCGGCAGAGCTGATGACGCGGGCTCGGGAACTTGCTGGGACTTTAGTACAGGGTCCACCACTGGTTTATGCGGCTATCAAAGAAGTCACAAGAGCAGCTGAGAATATGCGGTTTCAGGACGCACTGGACGGAATCACAGGTCGAACATTCCCGACCGTTGATCGGCTCTATAGCAGTGAAGATCAGATCGAAGGTGCCCGTGCTTTTGCCGAGAAACGGAAACCTGTCTGGCGTGGTCGATGATTTACTCGATGGGGTCAAGCCGGGCCGCTTCCTGGGCAAGGTCCAGAATACTGGTCAGTCATCGGCTTGCCGATGCTGACTGAGTCGCTGCAGGACCCTACGAAGGCCCGGTGTTGTTACGGTGTGAGCACTTTGCTCAAGTACGCTGGCTGAAGCTGATTCAATCGGATCAGGGTCTCTTGATGTTATCGTGGGCACCCGGTCTGCCTCTCGGGGCTTGACTTTGACGGTGATTTCCTCGCAACGAACACCACGAGACTTGAGTTTGGTGATGATCGTGTTTTCTTGCAGGGTGACAGCGTGTCCCCATACCGATGAATCGGCAAACACGACGAGTACGCTATCCTCTAGCGCAACACGCGTGTGTGCCGCGATGTCGGCGCTAACAGTAAGCTGCCAAGATAGGGTTGCTTTATCTGTATTGCCACCGGGATCTGCAGCAGCAGAGGCTGGCACAGACTTCACCAGAGCTCCTACTGGTCTGAAAGTTGAATCGCGCATGATAAAATTCGTCCAATAGTATCAGTTTCACCGGGATAGAGATGCTTTCAGATCGATTGCGGATGAAACCGGTTGCCAGCCGACCGGTTGAATTCGTCGGGATCATTACTCTGATCTGGTCGCTAAATACACGGGAGATATCTTGCTGATGTTCGGTAATGTTGCTACAAAGATTTTCGGCAGTCGAAACCAGAGAAATCTAAAGCGAATGAGCCGTGTGGTTGACCGGATTAATTCGCTGGAAGAACAGATAGCCGGGCTTGATGATGGTGCTCTGGCAGCCAAGACTGATGAGTTCCGCCGGCGTGCTGGCGAAGGTGAAAGCCCGGAAGATCTGATGCCGGAAGTATTTGCGGTTGTGCGTGAGACGGCAAAGCGTACCCTGGATATGCGGCACTTTGATGTGCAGCTGATCGGTGGCATGGTGCTGTACGAGGGCAAGATCGCAGAAATGCGTACAGGTGAGGGCAAGACTCTGGTTGCGACCCTGCCGGCGTATCTGACGGCTGTCTGCGGCGGGACTGTCCATGTAGTTACAGTGAACGACTACCTCGCTGCCCGTGATGCCGACTGGATGGGGAAGATCTACAAGTTCTTGGGTCTGACGGTCGGTGTGATCGTATCCGGGCAAGCCCCTGAGTCTAAACGAGGTGCTTATGCGTGCGATATCGTTTACGGCACCAACAACGAGTATGGATTTGACTATCTGCGCGACAACATGGCGTTCGGCGTCGAGGACCGTGTTCAGCGTTCACGCGATTTTGCTATCGTAGACGAAGTGGACTCCATCCTGATCGATGAAGCCAGAACACCATTGATCATATCGGGTTCGGCCGACGACAGTACTGACCTGTATGTGAAGATCAATCACATCATCCCAAAACTGGTGCGACAAGATGAAGAAGAGGGCCCAGGTGATTTCTCTGTCGATGAGAAGAATAAGCAGGTCTTTCTGACTGAAGACGGCCACGAAAGCGCCGAAGCGATGCTGCTCGAGGCAGGGTTGCTGGACGAGGGATCGAGTCTCTATGATGTTGGCAACATCAGTCTGGTGCATCATCTGTATGCAGCACTGCGTGCCCACTCCTTGTTTCAGCGTGATGTCGATTACATCGTTCGCGATCGTCAGATCGTAATTATCGATGAGTTCACCGGGCGTATGATGGCAGGGAGGCGTTGGGGAGAAGGCCTTCACCAGGCTGTAGAAGCCAAAGAAGGTGTTCCAATCCAGCAGGAAAATCAGACCCTCGCAGCGATTACCTTCCAGAACTTGTTCAGGTTGTACGATAAGTTGTCCGGTATGACGGGTACTGCAGACACTGAAGCTGTGGAATTCCAACAGATTTATGGACTTGAGGTGATGGTCATACCGACCAACATGGCGATGATTCGCGATGATCAGCCAGACCTGGTTTATCGTACTCAGAGTGAAAAGTTTAGCGCTATTCTCACTGGGATAGAGCAGTGCCGTGACAAGCAGCAGCCTGTTCTGGTGGGGACGGCCTCGATCGAAACGTCTGAGTATCTTTCGGGAATGCTCCGTCAATCCGGTATTGAACATGAGGTACTGAACGCGAAACACCATGAGCGCGAGGCCCGTATCATCGCGCAGGCAGGTCGACCAGGTGCTATTACTATTGCAACGAATATGGCAGGTCGTGGAACGGACATCGTTCTAGGCGGTAACCTGGATATGGAACTTGCTGAACTAGATGAGAGTCACGAAGCCGACCGGGCATCAATTCGCGAACAATGGCAGCAACGCCACAAACAAGTGGTGGATGCTGGCGGACTACATGTTCTGGGAACAGAACGCAACGAATCACGTCGTGTGGACAATCAGCTCCGGGGTCGTTGTGGGCGCCAGGGTGATCCAGGGTCGAGCCGGTACTATCTTTCCATGGAAGATAATCTGATGCGTATATTTGGCTCCGAGCGCGTATCCGGTTTGATGGAGAAGCTGGGTATGGAAGAGGGTGAGGCAATTGAGCATTCCTGGGTTACCCGCGCCATTGAGAACTCCCAGAAGAAAGTCGAGGGCCGTAACTTCGATATCCGAAAGCAACTGCTCGAGTACGATGCGAGCAGCGCGATCGGCTGATGGAGGTGGATGATATCTCCGATACCATTGGCATGGCACGTACCGAAGTTGTCAATGAATTGATTGATGTTCATCTACCGCCCGAGAGTCTGGAAGAGCAATGGGATATCCCGGGCCTTGAGAGGGAAGTCGAAGCCCGATTTGGACTGGTAATGCCCGTGGCTCAATGGTTGGCGGAAGACGACGCGCTTCACGAGGAGACGCTTCGCCAACGAATTGAGTCAGAAGTAATCGGAGCCTATGAGCAAAAAGCCGCCGGTGTGGGTGAAGAGGTCATCCGGCACCTCGAGAAGGCGGTCATGTTGCGGGTTCTGGATGAACAGTGGAAGGATCACCTTGCCCAGATGGATCACCTGCGTCAGGGGATAGGGCTCCGGGGATATGCGCAGAAGAATCCAAAACAGGAGTACAAACGCGAAGCCTTCGAGATGTTTACTGACGTGCTGGAGCGGGTTAAGAACGAGACCATCGGAATTCTATCGAAGATCCAGATACAGACATCGGCTGAAGTTGAGGAGCTTGAGGTGCAGCGTCGGCGTCAGAGCGCCGGTGGGCTTGAATACCTGCATCCCGATGCCACAGCTGAACCTCTGCCCGCACTGGGATCTGGAGACCAACCGAATGTTCCGGCACCGGAATCCACTGCGGCAGCTGCGCAGCCCTTTGTTCGTGGTGGGCCCAAGGTTGGCCGTAACGCACTGTGTCCTTGCGGTTCCGGTAAAAAATACAAACATTGCCACGGCAAGTTGTGACAAGTACAACAGTTCTGAGAAGGTTGAACAATTGCCTGACGTTTCCAAGTCTCCGCTTGCGCCTCGGCGCTTCCCCCGTATACCAGGGGTGGCGGGTGTTCGGCTAGCGGTCGCGGCTGCTGGGATCAAATACAAGCGTCGTAACGATCTGCTGCTGGCTGCTTTGCCACAGGGCACGACCGCTGCGGGGGTCTTCACTCGATCCGGTACAGCATCGGCGCCCGTGATCTGGTGTCGTGACAACATTACTTCAGGCCGGGCCCGCGCGTTGCTGGTGAACAGCGGTAATGCCAATGCATTTACGGGTGACCGGGGTATGCACGATGTCAGGTGGTCTGCGACGCGCGTTGCCAAAGCACTGGCTTGCCGTCCTGCTGGTGTGCTGGTCGCCTCAACCGGAGTGATTGGTGAGCCGTTGCCGGTACATCGGATAGATACCGTGTTCCCCAGACTGATCGGGGAGTTAGGCAATGCATCCTGGTATCAGGCTGCCCGGGCGATCACCACAACAGATACGTTTCCCAAAGGTGCCTATCGCCGGTGCCAGATCGGTAATACCGAAATCACGGTTGCGGGTATTGCCAAAGGGTCCGGTATGATTGCCCCCAACATGGCGACCATGCTGGCTTTTGTATTTACGGATGCACGCATTCCAGCGGCTGTACTGAGATCTGTACACAGCGCAACGGTTGACCGCTCTTTTAATTGCATTACTGTCGATAGCGATACTTCGACCAGTGACACATCGATACTGGTAGCAACGGGTCAGGCGCGTAACGCTGAGCCTGAAAGCATATCGGATCGGGCATTGAAAAATTTCAAGCAGGCGCTACTGGAGGTTTATGTTGACCTGGCAACGCAGGTCGTGAAAGATGGGGAAGGCGCGAGCAAGTTCATCACCATCGACGTTGAGGGCGCCACCTCGAATACTGCTGCCCGCAAAGTTGGCCTCGCCATTGCCGAGTCGCCGCTGGTTAAGACTGCCATTGCCGGGGAAGATGCTAACTGGGGCCGCATCGTTATGGCAGTTGGAAAGTCCCAGGCACAGGTTGACCAGCAACTTCTGAGTGTCTCGATGGGTGGTGTGCTGATCGCTCACCGGGGACAGCGTGTTGCCGGCTATACCGAGTCGATCGTGGATCAGCACCTGACGGGAAGTGAAATTGAGATCACCGTGAATCTGGGATTAGGGGCTGGTCGTGCACGAGTCTGGACCTGTGACTTGACCCACGAGTACATTCGGATAAACGCAGAATACCGGACCTGATGCCCTGGGCGTTGTGCGTACTGGTTCAGTTCCGGTTGGCCACGAACTAACCCTTTGGCTGTTTGTGTGCCGTAGAGAGAGCCAGGTAAGTTTGGTGTAGGCGCTCGATACGGGCATGAAGATCATCGATCCCGCCGTCATTCATCAGCAGGTCATCTGCTGCACGCCGCCGTTGTTCGTCTGAAACCTGCGCTGACAATATAGCGGTGATTTCGTTTTGTGTTAGGTCGCTTCGTGCCTGTATCCAGGACCTGCGCCGGTCCTCGGATGCTTCGACCACCAGTATCCGGTCGTAACTCGTGTGTTGATCGGTTTCAATAAGAAGCGGAATCGAAAACAAGCAGTAGGGTGATTGGGTACGGCTTGCCGCTTCATTCATTCGTCGCCGAATCTCGGGATGGAGGATCGATTCCAGTAGCTTGCGGGATTCGGGATCAGCGAACACAATGTTTCTCAAGGCGGTCCGATCGAGATTGCCATCGCAATCAAGCACTGAGTCACCGAAAGCGTCCGAGATCTTCTGAACCGCCGGTTCGCCGGCCTGTGTGACTTCATGTGAAGTTTCGTCAGCGTCAATCACCGGTACACCCAGTTTTCGAAAGTAATCAGTCACTGTTGTCTTACCCGAACCGATGCCACCTGTTAATGCAATTTTCAGCATCGGGAATTCATCCCACACCAGTCAGGCGAAAATAACCATAGACCAGTGGTTGGCCAAAGAGCATCGCTATAAAGCCAGCCCCTGCAAGGTAAGGGCCAAATGGCAGCGGCTGGCGGCTGTTCAGCCGACCGGCTGTGATCATGCAGATACCGACTGCAGCACCGACCACCGATGCCAGCAGGAGGATCAGAGGCAGCATCTGCCAGCCGAGCCAGGCCCCAAGCGCCGCCAGCAGCTTGAAGTCGCCATGACCGAAACCGGTACGCCCCGTGATCACCCGGTACAGGTGATAGACGCCCCACAGGGACAGATAACCCCCCACAGCACCGATTACCGCCGCATGAATGTCGCAGAATCCGCCTGCGAGATTGACCAGGAGTCCGAGCCAGAGCAGCGGCAGGGTAATGATATCCGGCAACAGAAAATGGTCGACATCGATAAACGTCAGTGCGATCAGCGTCCAGCTGAAGATCAGTGCCGGAACAAGCGCTGAACTGACGCCCAAACGCCATATGATGACCAGTGTCACCGCTGCAGTGAATGCCTCGATTGCCGGGTAGCGGATCGAAATCCGGGTCTGACAGCTCGAGCATCGTCCGCGCAGGATCAAGTAACCCAGTAACGGGATGTTTTCCCACCAGCGGATGACATGATTACACGTCGGACAATGAGATCGTCCCAGCACAATGCCCGGTGGCGGTTTCGCGCTGACCTGGGACGATTCTGAGGTGGTTTGATCAACTTGCCACTGATAGGCAAGGCGCGGCGGCAGGCGAATGATCACCACGTTGAGAAAACTGCCGACAACAAGGCCGAGTACCAGCCCCAGTAAGCCGGTGGCTGTGGGCATCGCGGTCAGGAGATCTAGGTAGTCCACAGGACAGGTGCCAACTGTGCTTAAACAACCAGGAGCCTAGACCACGGACGCCATCTTAAAGATGGGCAGGTACATCCCGATCACAAGCGTACCAACGATACCCCCCAGAACCACCATAAGCAGTGGCTCAATCAATTTACTCATGTTGTCTACTGCTTCGCGGACTTCTCGCTCGTAAAAATCCGCGACCTTGTTGAGCATGTCTTCTATGGCACCGGACTCTTCACCGGTGGTGGTCATCTGGATAACCATCGCCGGGAACAGGCCTGTATCCGCCATTGATGCTGATAACGATCGGCCGGTGCTGACCGCTTCGCGGATGTTGCTGCAGGCGTCGCTGTACAGGCTGTTACCCGTTGCGCCAGCCACGGAATTAAGAGATTCAACCAGGGGTACGCCAGAACCGAACATGGTGGCGAGGGTACGGGCATACCTGGAGACGGCCGCTTTGCGAAGGATCTCACCGAAGATGGGCATGCGCAGACTCAGGCGATCAACACCGCGCTGCATTTTTTCTGAACGGCGGTAGGTGAATACTAGGAAGACGATACTGCCGATGATTCCACCAAATATCGACAGAAAATGATCTCTGAACCCGCGTGATATGGCGATAAGGGCAGTAGTCAAGGCGGGCAGGCTCGCCCCGAAACTGCTGAAAAGATCCTCGAACTGCGGTATCACGAATAACAGCAACAGTGTGGTGACGATAAAAGCGACCGCGATCACTGCCGCCGGGTAGAACATTGCGCCTTTGATCTTGGCCTTGATTTCTTCATGATTCTCCATGTAACTGGCGATTTTCTCCATCAGGTTGTCCAGATTGCCGGATCGCTCACCGACCGCGACAAGGTTGGTGTAAAGGTCATCGAACAGTCGTGGATACCGATTCAGGGCCAAGCTAAGGTTGGTACCTGATTCGACTTCGGTTTGAATTTCTTTGAAGACTTCCTGAATTTTTTCGTGGTCGGACCCCTTTGCGATCGCGGCATAAGAACTTGCGATGGGGATACCTGCACCCAGCATGGTCGCCAGCTGGCGGGTTGCGATTGAGATATCTTTGGGCTTGATGCGCTTGGGAAGCAGCGGTTTGGATTTCTTGCGCAGGCGCTTAACGCGTACGCCCTGTTGGCGTAGTGCAGCGCGTGCCCGTTGCGCATTCGACGCTTCCAATTCACCCTGGGTCGGTTGCCCCTCGGCGTTGATACCGGCCCACAGGAATACGCTTGTTTTATTTTTTTGTCGTTTTGCCACAGCTGGAAAGGATCAACATTCCGCAGGTTTTCAATCGGGCTGCAATTCGAGGTTCGAAAATCTGAAAATCGTGAGTAAGTATAGCGTTAACTGTTATAGGCGGTTCTCGCCCGCGTGTAGGAGATGCTGGAGAATTCGATGGCTATACTATTTAGTATCATATATTTAGCTGATGTCAGTGAATGCGGGGCTGTCATTTGTAGGGTCATGAGGCATAATAACCCTAAAGAGTCCTTGTAGTGCCCGCAGTGGTTGAAGAATAAAACATCGGCAATAATCTGAGATTGGAGCGAATCTAAATGAAAAAAATTCAAAGCGGTTTTACCTTAATCGAACTGATGATCGTTGTCGCGATCATCGGCATACTTGCGGCGATTGCAATCCCGCAGTATCAGAACTATACGGCACGTGCTCAGGCGAGCGAGGCGCTGTCTCTTGCATCTGGGGCTAAGGTGGCCATAGCGGAGTACGCTAACACTAACGGTGCATACGCGGCCACAGCTGAATGTGCGTCTGCAACTGACTGCAACGCTGCATATG
>LUSG01000202.1 GCA_001629395.1 Gammaproteobacteria bacterium REDSEA-S15_B12
TCGCAGAGTCAACTGACCAGCTGACCATATTTCCAGACCGTGAGAATATACCACTGGGGCGTCTGCGCGCACACCTTGAGGAACTTGACCCTGAATCGATCAGTCCCCGAGACGCCCTCGACCGACTTTATGAACTTCGTCAACTTCTGGAACTCGCCGATTCAGGTAGTTAGTGGTTTACCAACTGTTCAAAGTTACCTAGAATTGCCGTCAGTAGCCCAAGGCTCGCATTTAATAAACAGCCATAACGGTGAACACTGGAGAATTTTATGACTTACGTTGTTGTTGAATCGTGTATCCGCTGTAAGTTAACCGATTGTGTCGAGGTGTGCCCTGTCGACTGTTTTCACGAAGGGCCCAACTTCCTTGTCATCGATCCAGAAGAATGTATCGACTGCAGTCTGTGTGAGCCGGAATGCCCGGTAAATGCCATCTACGCCGAAGAAGACCTGCCTGAAGACCAAAATGAGTTTTTGGCTCTGAACGCCGAATTGTCCGCATTATGGCCAGTTATTACAGAAATGAAAGATCCACCCCCGGACTCCGACCAGTGGCGAGAAGTAACCGCGAAACTGCAATACCTAGAGCGCTGACAACAACGAACCTGCTGCCATAGCGTTAAAACGCAATAAACCAGGCTCAGTCTCGGAAATTCGTATATTGCAGAGGCACTTCTGTATCCTGATCCTTCAGCAACGAGATCACTGTCTGCAGATCATCGCGCTTCTTGCCGGTAACTCGAATCTGTTGACCCTGAATCGCCGCCTGGACTTTTAGTTTCTGGGCTTTTATTTCTTTAACCAGCGACCTGGCCAGTTCGGCATCGATTCCGTGTCGAATCTGAACCTTTTGCTGTGCTTTTCCCGCGCCGCGCTCCTCAACCTGTCCCCTATCAAGACAACCCACATCAACTCCTCGTTTGGCAAGTTTTATTTCGAGGATATCGAGGGCCTGACCTACCTTGTACTCGTCATCCGCTAGAATTGTTAACACAGCTTCTGCCTGTTCAATCTGGGCATCACTGCCTTTGAAGTCATAACGATTTTTTATCTCCCGATTGGCTTGGTCGACTGCATTCCCGACTTCATGCCATACAACTTCACTTACAATATCGAATGACGGCATTCCATTCTCCTCTAGTTATTCCACGTAGTCTCAGGCCCCGATTCCCCCATTATCCCCGACCATATGCTGTAATTGAAAATCTAGTGCCAAGAAAATATATCGACCCTGATAATCAGCTGAAGTACAACATTAGTCATAAGACCAGCCACCAGATCATCGCCTACGATACCTAACCCACCTGAAATCTTCTGTTCAACCGTATTCACCGGGGGTGGCTTGAAAATATCGAGTGCGCGAAACAGTACAAAACCGATCAGCATCGACCATGCGGTCAAGGGAACATACGCCATCGCAATGAGGAATCCTGCCATTTCATCGACTACGATAGAAGGATCGTCCGTCCTGTCCATCTGATTTTCAGCAACAGTAGCCACATACACAGCACCCAGAATAAATACCAGCACAAAGACCAGAAACACCTCGGGCGACAACACAAGCTGAAGGCACACCAATGGTATCGCCACGGCAGTCCCAAGCGTACCGGGCGCTACCGGCGAACAGCCCACTCCAAATCCCCGTGCCACCAAGAAGACCGCTCGATCGTGAAGATCTGACATATCGTTTGTACCGTTTACGACCAGTCGTGCCGGTAGCCCGGCTTTATTCCCGCTAAATCTTGATGGTCTGTTCCCGTTAACGCAATACCCGAGGGCGCCCGGACTGATCCGATACAAGTGAGTTTGACGTTACATTCGTCTGTCAATAGTTCTATCTGCGGTCGCCGTGCTGGACTCGCTGTGAAGCAGATCTCGTAGTCGTCACCGCCGGCCAGTGCTTTTTGTCGAGCGAGAGACTCGCCACAAACACCGATAGCCTGCGGAGACAATGGCAAACAGGATACATCTACGATCGCGCCGAGCGCTCCACTTTCCCTGAGGATGTGACCCAGATCCGCAAGCAATCCGTCAGAGATATCGACGACCGCGGTAGCGACTCCCCCAAGCGAGAGCCCCAGGTCTATTCTTGGTATCGGTCGATTCAATCTACCCACGAGGTAGTCCATATCGTGGCCGTTCGCTCCAGGCACACCGTCTAGCAGATCTAAGCCGATAGCTGCATCCCCCAGTGTGCCTGAGACCCACAACTCGTCACCCGCCTGAGCGCCATTGCGCATCAGAGCCGTCCCCGACTTCACATGGCCGCCGACTGTGGCACTTAGACAAAGCGGACCTCTTGCGGTATCACCTCCGATAAGCTCTAGGCCAAATTCTTCTGCCAGCGAAAACAGTCCTGTGCTGAATTCTTCCAGCCACGTTTCGTCCGCATCGGGTATCACCAGATTCAGCAAAAACCAGCTCGGCGTGGCCCCCATCGCGGCGAGGTCGCTCAAATTGACCGCCAGCAACTTGTAGCCCAAATCCTGTGGGGCTGTCCTTTCAGGAAAATGCACACCTGAAACCATGGTATCGGTCACGAGTATTGTGTGCTCATTAGGGTCAGTTTGGACAACAGCACCATCGTCACCGATGCCCACGACAATTTCGGACGACTTACTGTCGCGTCGGAAGAATCGTTCTATGAGTCTGAACTCGTCCATTCCTGGCTGGTAACTTCTTCGTGTTGTCCGCTGCTAATTCCCACTAGCGACTTCTGGTTTACCAGTGCATCCAGAACCCCATTTACAAACCGAAATCCTTCCTCTGAACCGAACACACGTGACAACTCGATCGCTTCATTGAGCACCACTTTCGGAGGAACATCAGGACGAAACAGGAGTTCATACGTCGACAATCTCAAAATAGCACGCTCGACAGGGTCAACCGAATCCAGTTCTCTGGAAATACATTGTTTAAGCTGGCTGTCCAGCACCTCACACTGTCGCGGGACGTTTTGGATAAGATGCTGAAAATAGGACCGCTGAACGCCGACAAATGCATCATCATTGATAAAAGCATTTTCGATCTCACCAACGGGTTGACCCGTAATATCCCACTGGTACAGCGCTTGAACGGCATTTCTTCTTGCCAGGTGGCGACTGTTATGTTTCATAGCCATGAGCCTTACGGCGGCACCTTGCCGACATTCAAATCGGCAAGTATTTGACTGCCGGCCCCTAGCATCCTTAATTCGCGTCCTTCACCATCGACGCCAACTTCTCCACGCAAACGCTGGTCGAGTGTCGTGGTGTCATCGTCGTAGGCCAGCAGGACAAGTACACCAGCGCCCTCTCCTGCAATCCGTTCAAGCGCTGCGTCTACTGACCACCTTCGATCCCCACGGGCTTCGGCAAGCATGTCATAGACACCCCGATGAGTCTGTACGCGGGCAATGACCGGAACATCGCGCCTGATTTCGCCACTGACCAGAGCCAGGTGAACATTCCTCAGTTCCGCATCTTCGCAGATTATCGCGCGGAACACTCCATGACGCGTCTGCACTCTGTTTTCTGATACCCGCCAAACCGTAGGTTCATTCTTGAGACGGTACCGAATTAGATCAGCGATAGCACCAATACGCAGTCCGTGCTTTTCACCGAACCCAATCAGGTCCGGCAATCGCGCCATACTGCCGTCCGGATTCAGTATTTCGCAAATCACACTCGCAGGTTCAAAACCGCACAGTCGAGCCAGGTCCACGCCAGCTTCGGTGTGCCCGGCCCTCGTCAACACGCCGCCTGGCTGGGCCATCACAGGAAATATATGCCCTGGAGTAACAATATCATCCGCAGATGCACCCTCACTGACCGCGGTGTGGATGGTGGTCGTCCGATCGGCAGCCGAAATGCCCGTGGTGACACCCTCAGCTGCTTCGATTGAAACAGTGAAATTGGTCGAATAACGGGAATTGTTGTCCCGAACCATCAAAGGCAAGCTGAGGCGCCGGCACCGTTCCTCGGTGAGGGTCAAACATATCAAGCCTCGGCCATAGGATGCCATAAAGTTAATGTCATCCGCCGTAACACAGCCCGCCGCTATTACGAGATCGCCCTCATTTTCACGATCCTCATCGTCGACAAGGATGACCATTTTCCCAGCTTTGTAATCTTCAAGGATCTCCTCGATGGGACTCACTGAGATCTCGTTATTCTCTGTCATGATTTCCTTCAACGGTCAGATCTACCAACACAGACAACTCCGGATCAACTAGAGCAGTGCCGCAACCGATCTAAATAACGAGCGACAAGGTCTGCTTCTAGATGAACATAATCACCCACTGAACGCTCGCCAAGTGTTGTCACCTCCAAGCTATGAGGCACAATGTTCACATCAAATTTCACACCACTGGTCTGATCGTGAACGCTGTTCACAGTAAGGCTGACGCCATCTACGGTTATGGAACCCTTTTGTGCTATGAAAGGTGCAATCTCCCGATCACCACTGAATGTCATTTGGACAGATCGGGCAGCGTTTTGACGCGCCACGAGATACCCAACAGCATCAATATGACCCGTCACGAGGTGACCCCCATAACGCTCATTGAACATCATTGCCCGTTCGAGATTAACCATGGTGCCGATCTGGAATAGACCCAGTGCCGTACGTTCCAACGTCTCGGCTGACACATCAAATGTAACGAGTGTCCCGTCAATAGTTACGACCGTCAGACAAACGCCGCTAACTGAAATGCTTTCGCCTAATTTGATATCGTTTGTGCATAACCCTCCAATGTCGACCTGAATCGACAGATCTCCGTCATGATGAACCAGATCAGTGA
>LUSG01000203.1 GCA_001629395.1 Gammaproteobacteria bacterium REDSEA-S15_B12
GGGTGACCATATTGAATGGCGTAATGCCAGTTGGTCTGGTTAAAGGCGCGGATGGCCGCGCGAACGCAGTTCGATTGAGTGAGTGCGTGGTTGATAAGCATGGCGTTCCACAACCGGTCGAGAACACGGAATTTGAGCTCGAGGCTGATCTGGTGGTCTCGGCGATTGGTCAGGGTGGCGACTTGTCCGGTATTGAAGAACTGGGCAATGAGCGATCCCTGATCGAAGCCGATCAATTTTTTCAGGTTCAAGGGCGTCCAGGCCACTTCGTTGCCGGCGACATCGTCCGTCCGCATCTGCTCACGACGGCAATCGGACAAGCATCTGTTGCTGCTGACAGTATCGATCATTATTTAAAAACTCAAGAACTGGTGCGTCGTCCCAAAGTGGATGTCCATCATTTCAGCCTACTCAATAAACTGCACGAACAGAAACTCGCTCCCACAGAGTACGATCATACCCAGAATTGGGGAACCGACACGGCAGATTTTGTGATTCACAACTATGAGGATCGGTCAGCCCACGAAATTATCCCATCGGACAAACTGTTTCTGGCTCATTTTTTAGAGCAGAAGCGCTATCAGCGGGAAACATCGGTACCCGATGCAGACGCAGTTCTTAGTCATTTCGAGGAACGACATCGCGGGCTGAGCGCAGAGGCGGCTCAAGCCGAATCAGAGCGCTGTATGAGCTGTGGTATGTGTTTTGAGTGCGACAACTGTGTTATTTACTGCCCGCAAGACGCTGTATTCCGAGTCAAGAAAGATAAGTCAACGACCGGTCGTTATGTGGATACCGACTACGCCCGATGTATAGGGTGTCACATCTGTGCGGATGTGTGTCCTACAGGATACATTGATATGGGCATGGGGGAGTAGACGCTTGCTTGTCTATGAACCAGAAGTCGAATGACACTGCGTCTTACAATAGCGTTACTGATGATTCTCAGTTTTAGCGCCGCGAGTATCGCTGACGTGACCCTACCGTCATATCCAAAAGGCAAGGGTAAGTACTGTGTAGAACCGACAGATGTCATGCGCCGTGATCACTTTGAGTATTTGATGCACCACCGACAGATTTCTGTGCACTTGGGCGTGAGAACTAAAAAGCATAGTCTGGTGGGTTGCGTCGACTGCCATGCATCCCAGGCAGATGATGGGACCTATATCCCGGTAAATGAGCCGGGACAATTCTGTCGCAGCTGTCATCTCTATACGGCAGTCAAGATAGATTGTTTCAGTTGCCATGCTGCAGTCCCTGATGCTGTGGTGAAACAATAATGACGAATCCAGCAAACAAGCCACGGCGTCACTTCCTCGGTAGGACGGGTGCCGGCACTGCTCTCCTGGCGCTCGCGCCGGGTGTAAGACTCGTAGACCTGGTGCTGGCAAAAGATGAAGATGAGCCTGCGTCAGACGAAACCCGTTGGGGACTTCTCGTTGATGCCAACCGGTGTACCACTGGCTGCCGTGCCTGTGTGTCGGCTTGTGAAGACGAGCACGCACTGACCAAGACCAGCAGAAAGCGACTGGATCCGCAATGGATCCGTAAGGTTGAATTGGTCGATGAATCTAGCGATAGGTCAGTATCTATACCGCTGATGTGTCAGCACTGTGAGGACCCGCCCTGTGTTGAGGTATGTCCCACTGGCGCGTCGTTCAAACGAGCAGACGGCATGGTGTTGGTCGATAAACATACCTGTATTGGTTGCCGTTACTGCATGATGGCCTGCCCATTTAACGCAAGGTCTTTTGTTCACGAAGAGGTTACCGGACAGAAAAGCTATTCTCCGCGTGGCAAAGGCACGGTTGAGAGTTGTACTTTATGTGTCCACCGGGTGGATCAGGATCGTACGCCAGCCTGTGTCGAAAGTTGTGCAGTCGATGGGCATGGCGCACTCGCTTTTGGGGATCTCAAAGATGCGGAAAGTACCGTGTCAAAAACAGCGCGCTTACAACCACATCGGGAACTTCGGCCTGATCTTGCGCTGAACACCGGTGTGCGCTATCGCGGAGTTTAGAGCTTAGCTTATGGACAAGATTCGGTATCAGGTTTTAGCAGGCTCGTACACCGGTTTCCGCGTGCTGTTGTGGTTGTTAATAATCCTGATTGGCGCTGGCCTGATCGCAGCACACCACATGGAATCACAAGGCCATTGGGTAACCGGGATGGACAACCGCGTAGTTTGGGGGTTACCTCACGTGTTTGCGATATTTCTGATCTTGTCCGCTTCCGGTGCGCTTAATACCGCATCAATCAGTTCGGTGTTTGGTGGTTCAGATTACCAGCCATTGGCACGGCTATCCGGTTTGTTAGCGATCACGTTACTGATTGGCGGTCTGGCTGTCCTTGTTTTGGACTTGGGTCGACCGGACCGGCTGGTTGTAGCGATGACGTATTACAACTTTAACTCGGTGTTTGCTTGGAATGTGTTTCTGTATACCGGATTTGTGTTGGTGGTGCTGATCTATTTGTGGGTGATGATGACGCCGTATTTGCGTGGTTATGTCAGGTCGGTGGGGGTAGTCGCATTGATTTGGAGACTGATTTTAACCTCCGGGACAGGGGCAATTTTCGGATTTCTTGTTGCGCGAGATGCCTATGACACGGCGATCATGGCGCCCCTTTTTATCCTGATGTCCCTGTCACTGGGGATGGCTGTTTTTTGGGTGTCGACCCTGACGATGTGTCGCTGGAACGGTTACCGGGTTGCGCCTGAACTGTCAGAAAAACTCCGTCGGCTCTCTGCTCTGTTTATCCTCGCTGGACTGTATTTAGTGGCGTTGCAGCATCTGACTAATCTTTATATGGCACATCACCACGGGATAGAGCGATTCCTGCTGGTTGATGGCGGTGTCTACCCCTGGTTGTTCTGGCTGGGTTTCGTGTTGTGCGGAGGGATTGTTCCCGCCTGGTGGTTTTTGGATCGTCGTTTTTCTACCTCAGTTTGGACACTTACCGGCGCGTTGATGGTGATTGTGGGTGGTTTGTGCCATCTTTATGTCATCATAATTGGTGCGCAGGCCTATCCCTTGCGCTTGGTGTCCGGTTATCGCGTTGATAGTGGATTTTACGATGGTGAAATTACACACTACGTACCCACCCTGCCGGAGCTGGCATTGGGTATTGGCGGGGTGAGTCTAGCCCTGTTGATGACCATGATGGCGGTCCCTGTCTCTTATACACTGCCCACGGTAACCAGGCCACTGCCTGGCTCGAACCAGGGTTAGCCGCACCTCACCGGATTATCTGCACACAGCAGAACCAGCAGCGGAGCATCCACAGCAGTGAATCGATTTCTGATCTCGGCGGCTCACAAATCATCTGGAAAAACCGTTATTAGTGCTGGTCTGACTACTGCGCTGATTGAGCGTGGTTATAAGGTTTCAACGTTCAAGAAGGGTCCGGACTACATTGATCCCATGTGGTTGGGCCTTGCCTGCGGGCAGCCGTGCTGGAATCTTGATTTTTATACGATGGGCTGTGATGAGATCAGGGAGTGTTTTGTGCGGCAGTCAGCGGGAGCAGACGTTGCCCTGATCGAAGGCAACAAGGGATTGTTTGATGGACTGGATGTTGAAGGCGGGGATAGTAACGCAGCGCTGGCCAAACTTCTGAACATTCCTGTAGTTTTGGTGATTGACGTGACGGGGATGACACGCGGCATTGCGCCACTGTTGTCGGGTTATACCACATTCGATCCGGAAGTTCGCATCGCCGGCGTTATTCTTAATCGTGTCGCGGGGCCAAGGCATGAACGTAAACTACGTGCCGCCATCGACCGTTATACCGATCTACCTGTGCTGGGTGCGATACCCCGGTTAGAAGAAGTGCACATCGAAGAGCGTCATCTCGGCTTAGTCACGAGCGCTGAACACAGTCAGGCGGACAGCTGGTTGGGTTCTGTGGCAAAGACCATTGATGTGGCTGTGGATATTGAGGCATTGCTCGGTCTAACCGATGGGTTTACTGAAAAAATGCATGTAGAGTCGGTTAAGAAAAAGCAAGCAGTAGATCTGCGTATTGCTATTGCTCGGGACAAGGCGTTTGGATTCTATTATCCGGACGATCTCGCGGCGTTCACTCGAGCAGGCGCGGAACTGGTACCTTTTGATACCTTGAATGATCAACAACTGCCGGATGTAGATGGCCTGTTCATTGGAGGTGGATTTCCCGAGCATTTCATGGATCAATTGTCAGCCAACAAGCGTATGCTTGAATCAGTCCGTAAATTCATAGAAGAAGGTGGTCCGGCCTATGCTGAATGTGGTGGACTGATGTATTTATGCCGATCAATGCGCTTGTCTGATGCGGTTGTCGAACTGGTTGGCGTCATACCGGCAGATGTGGTCATGGAAGATCGGCCCGTTGGGCGGGGCTACATGGTGTGTACCTCGACAGCTGCACATCCCTGGCCGAACGTTGCACGGGAAGCGCCACAATCTTATCGGCTCCACGAATTTCACTATTCCCGATTGATGAATCTGTGTGACTCCAGCGAAACTGTATTTGAGGTCAACCGTGGCTATGGTATCGACGGCAAGAAAGATGGTTATGTTTGTCACAATCTGCTGGCAACCTACGCTCACCAGCGCCAGGTCTGCGATAACCCCTGGGTAGATCGATTCGTCGAATTTGTTCGCGGCTGCCATTAAGGAATTAACTTGTGCATAAAAAGACTGAAAACCCGAAATCGATGCAAAAGTCCTTCAGAATTACCGAGCATGCTGCAGAACAGATTTTGCAGTCCATGAGCCAAACGGATTCCACCACTGGGTCGCTTCGTATTGCTGCGAAACGCAGGCCCGATGGATCCATAGACTACGCCATGGGTTTTGATGAAGCAGACGATACTGACACTGTGCTGGAACAATACGGCGTCGAGGTGTTGATTGGTGTCACCAGCCTCGATCTCCTGGCAGGTGCTCTTTTAGATTATGTTCGGTTGGAAACTAAAGGTGCTAAAGAGTTTATATTTCTCAACCCGAATGATCCGCAATTTGTGCCGCCAGGCGCAAACGTCTGTGAGTAATGGTTTTTGAAGGCGGACGCTAAAAGGGCTTACAGTGTTCGCGACTGTCAATAAGACGAGGTTTGTTGCAAAACCCACTCGACCGTATACTGACAGGATCGCAGTCAACTGAGCGTTTTAAAGTTGATGGTACGGTGACCGACCACTGTACGATTGACGGAGCACTGCTATCCATGAAGGAGCCACTCGACAGTATTCGCTTGTGGGCGTCCGAGATACGCCAGGGAAATTTTTCTGCACGCCTACCGAAAACATCGAAAACTGAAGCTGAAGGGTTGACCGACGACATCAATCGGCTCGCAGAGTGGTTGGAATCATTAGCCGAAGACCAAGAGGCTCAGATCCTCGTTCAACAGAGTCAACTCGAACAGGAGTCCGGTCGAGTGCTGCGATTTGAAGAGCGGACTCGGCTCGCCAATGAACTGCACGACTCGCTTGCTCAGACACTGGCTGGCCTGAAAATGCAGGTCCGGGTGTTGGATGACACGCTTCGACAAGACAATGAGGCCGCGATATGGCAGGAAATGGAAAGAATTCAGGCAGCACTGGACGATGCCAATACCGAGTTGCGAGATCTAATCACCCATTTTCGTTCACCGATTGAACGACAGGGAATCATTCCGGCCATAGAAAAATTGGTCTCTCGGTTTCGTCTGCAGATGTCGACCGATGTCGTTCTACAGAATGAGTGGCCAGAGTCAGTTTTTGACAGAGAACTGGAATCTCAGGTACTGCGTATCGTGCAGGAATCTTTACACAATGCGCGAAAACACAGTCAAGCTAACCTCGTCAGGGTGCTGCTGACTCACGGTGAAGTGCATCGATACCGTGTTGTTGTTGAAGATGATGGTGTTGGGTTTTCGACCGATAACCTGCCCGCTGACGGTTCGGGGCATTTTGGCCTGTCCATTATGGGTGAACGTGCAGAATCGATCGACGCTGATTTAAGAATTGAAAGTGAAAACGGCGAAGGAACCCAGGTGATACTGGAATTTAACGGCCTGGGATGTGACTGAAAGGTCTGATCGTAGACTAGACGGAAAGATGAAAGCATTACTTATCGATGATCATGCGCTGTTCCGAGCAGGACTCAGTGGTTTGCTTGAACGTCGTGGAATTGAAGTCGTGGCATCTGTAGGCAGTGGAGAGGAAGGGATTGGCACCCTGGAGACACTCTCGCCAGATATTATTTTGCTGGATTTGCGCATGCCCGAAAAAAGTGGTCTCGATGTACTTGACGCGTTGCCTACTGAACAATCCGACGTGCCAGTCGTGATATTGACGACCAGCGCAGATGAGAATGATCTAGCTAATGCGCTGCGCAGGGGTGCTCGTGGTTACCTGATGAAGGATATGGAGCCAGACGATCTGGTGGTCGCTTTACAGGAGATCAAAGCGGGAAAAACTGTGGTGGCACCAGGACTGACGGGTGTGCTGGCAGATCTCGTAAAAAACGATGGTCGCCAACCCAGCAAGCGGGAACGGGAGATTCTGGGTCATCTCGCGGAAGGTCAGAGCAATAAAGTTATCGCTCGACATCTGGAAATCTCAGATGGCACGGTCAAGTTGCACGTTAAGGCGATACTGCGAAAACTGGAAGTGCATTCACGCGTTGAGGCCGCTGTTATGGCTGTCGAACATGGTATCCGGCGCCGGGTTGACCGGCAGCAGAACTGATGGTGATCTGTTGAGGCTTTAATACTCAAGAAACTGCGTGCGGCTACAAGTAGGATCGCCGATCAGCACGGCGGCGGCCCGCACGCTGAATAACAATACCGCGGATGTTTTCTGGGCCGTCTATCTTGAGGTGTGGGTATTTAGAATTCAGGGGTTTGAGGTACCATTCGCCAGCTGTGAGACGCAGCTGCCTGAGAATAGTCTCACCCTTGTAGTCAGCAATTACATAGCAACCGTCATGTACGGCGCCAGTTGGTTCTGACACCACCACGCAACCGTCAGGGAACTCAGGTGCCATGCTGTCGCCGAGCACCTGCAGCGCAAAGGCATCACTGCCGGCACAATTGCTCATGCTGGTTTGCCTAGAGTGTGGTTGAGCTGTTCGACCATGTGTCGTAATGATTCCTTGTCTAGACAGTCCAGGCTCTGACGAGAGAAGCTTTCGAGCTCATCAATACGGCTGTCTAGTATCCGTTGTTTGATGTCCGGCAGACTGGATGCCTCCATGCTGAACTCGCGTAGACCCAGACCCAGCAGCAGTCGGGTGAAGACGGGGTCCCCTGCCATTTCACCGCACATCGCCACGGGAATTCCAGATCGATTTCCTGCCTCTATGACTTGATGGATGAGCCGCAAGACCGATGGGTGTAGTGGATCGTACAAATAGTTGACCTCGTCATCTATTCTGTCAATAGCCAGTGTGTACTGGATCAAATCGTTGGTCCCTATAGACAGAAACTTAAGTTTCCGGGCAAACAGATCGGCAGCGACGGCGGCTGCAGGTACTTCGATCATGCCGCCGATGGGAACGTTTGGATTGAACACTTTACCTTCTTTCTCCAGCTCCCGGCAGGTTTCGCGGACTAGTTCCAGAGCCTGATCAAGTTCGTCAAGGCTGGAAATCATAGGGATCATGATTCTAGCGTCACCGCGCGAGGCAGCACGAAAGATTGCACGTAACTGGGGTTTGAACAAAGTCGGTTCGTTGAGACACAGGCGTATTGCCCTAAGACCCAGCGCAGGATTAATCGTCTTTTCACCATCGGCACGGCCACCATCCACCTGCTTGTCAGCACCGAGATCCAGAGTCCGTATGGTGACTGTCCCTGATACTGAATCAAGGACCTGGCAATAAGCTTCGTACTGTTCATCTTCAGTTGGTGGTTCGGAGCGGTTCATGAACAGAAACTCAGTGCGATAAAGGCCGACACCTTCTGCCCCAACCAACGCTAAACCAGGCAGATCTTCAGGAAATTCGATGTTGGCCAGAAGCTTCACATTAATGCCGTCCTGCGTGACAGCTGGTCGGTCACTCAGGAGGGCAAGCTTTGCCGTATGTTGGGCATGTGCCTTCTGACGCTGGCGAAACTTGACCAGCATGTCTTCGTCTGGTGCGACGATGACCGTGTCGTTAGCTGCGTCAATGACCAGCAGGTCATCGTTCCGGATATAACGAATTGCGCTATGTAAGCCGACCACGGCAGGTATATGTAGACTGCGAGCGAGGATAGCCGTGTGTGAAATAGGCCCACCTAGGCTGGTGATGAAAGCACGGACACCCCGCTGATGCAAGGATACAGTCTCTGCAGGTGTCAGATCGTTTGTAACGATAATCTGGTCATCAAGACGCGAGTTCAGTTGCGCAGGTTCGGAAAGCACCGGTCCAAGTAACTCGATCATCACTCGATCTACGACTTGATGTACGTCGTTTTTTTTGCTTCTCAGGTAAGGATCTTCGATCTGGTCGAAGAACGCGACCAGCGTGTCGGCGTGTGTTTTTAGTGCACTTTCAGCATTTTTCTGGTCTCGGCGTATCGACGCCACGGGCTGTTCCGAAATCACCGGGTCTTCGAGCATCAGTAGATGGACCTCAATAAACGCAAGTGTTTCCGGTGGCGCATCCAGAGGTATGGAATTTTGTAACTCGTGCAGTTCTGCTTTGACGTTAGCCAGAGC
>LUSG01000204.1:0-2887 GCA_001629395.1 Gammaproteobacteria bacterium REDSEA-S15_B12
CCAAAAACCAATCTAAGGGATCAACACCGGTCGCGACCGCAGCTTGTTCAATTGTTTTCCCGATATACGAGGCATACTTGCTGTCATTAGTCTCAATTATATGAATGCGATCGAACTGCGGAGTGTATTCGCGTACTGCTATATCACGTTTCAAGTCCGACCTAACTCCTTCACGAAACGAAGCGCTCGCATAGATTGTACTTAGTCGTTCATGATCGCTGTAAATCGGGATCACTTGTTGCCAGGTATCAAGAATTTCGAACGGATAAGCACTATTAAGTCTAAAATCCATGATCATTGGTGAACATGAAACCTGACCAATCATCGAATTACCTCTTTCGTTCGCGGCTTGGATAGCATCGAGCTCCCGAAAAATACGATCTGGATTTAGATTGTCGACTAGAAGCGCAGCAACCATGACAGGTCGACCACTCTCTGCTGCCAATGATTCAAGAAAATTCATGGTCGTTTTGGAACCTTTGGTTAACATAAAGTTACCGCTACCGTGTGTCCCTAAGATCTTGGTCAGACTCATGATTTCTGATTCATCTGCTAAGCGGGATGGCATCGGTCTGCCACCTAAGCCGTTATGACCCTCAAAAGTCGATGTAGAAAAACCACAGGCACCGGCTCTAAGCGCATCTAAAAGCAGAGCCTTCATTTTCTCGACTTCACCATTCGTAGCCAATCTTTCAGTTGCTGCTTCACCCATCACATGCATTCGTAGTGAGCTGTGACCACAGTAACAAGCGACATTTGGGGCAACACGATTACTTTCCAAAAAGTCCAGATACTCAGGAAAGGATGTAAACCTCCATTGTGTGCCTTCAGTGAGTGCTTCTAGCGACATGCCTTCAACTTGGGTGAGGTTAGCGAGTGTGACTTCTCTATCTTTCTCCCAACATGGTGCAATACCGAATCCACAATTTCCCATGATAAGGCTAGTGACTCCAAGTGAGACTGAGGGAGTCGTCCACGCATCCCAGGTAATCTGTGCATCGTAGTGGGTGTGAGAGTCGATAATGCCAGGTGCGAGAGCTAGGCCGCCACCATCAATGACTTGAGCACCGTTGGTACTTAACTTGCCAACTGCTTCAATTCGTCCGGCTCGAACACTCACGTCTCCTTGATAGGGAGATTCTCCGGTGCCATCAATAACGAGCACGTCACGTATCAGTAGGTCGCTCATCGAGGCTTAATTCTCCTTTTGAATCTTTAGCACAGCAGACATTGTAGGAACACCGCATCACCTGTGTACAGCACCTTGGGCAATGCATAACTAATCCTAATCATACTCAGCGTTTTGCCCAATGGGCTGAGTATACAATTCCCAACCACCAGTAAACCTATAGCTCCTGTTGATTTTTTTATTTATAGGTAGTGGTAAAAAATACCTCAGTCGATAACCTTGGGGGTCGCGGCACTACCAGGATTGTCGAGAGTTCCGATGTTTATGACTTGGACGTCGGGAAACCTCTCTAACGTGGAACCTAAACTCGTCCCACATTTAGAACAGAACGTCGGGAATATAGCGCGACCATGGTCTGGAATGACGTGTTTGTATTGACCCACGCTGTCACCATGAATTTCTACCGATGCCTTATCCACAGTTATTGCCGGCCTTGCACCCATGCCTGTCTGTTTTTGGCAAAATCGACAATGGCATATGTACCCGCGTTGGGGTTTTTCGGAGATGGAGTAACGTACAGAACCACAAAGGCAACCGCCGGTTAAGTTCTTCAAGGCCATAATTTATCTCCAAATTAAATAGGGCAGTTATTTGTTACTCCAAACATCTCACTAAACTGTAAGTCTTTTTGCAATCATAGTGTTTCAAGTTTCCTAACATCAGCACATTCCCGCGTTAAGATGCCAGTGATTACAGTTAGCTGACTCTCTTTGTTTGTCAGTTCGAGTAATGTTTCTACTGTGTACGCTCCCCAGTTACTTTGCGTCACATCATGACGCGCGCCCATGACTAATGTGTGTAGGCCGCTGGCCAAAATAGCGCCACAGCACATAGGGCATGGTTCGAATGTCGTGTACAGGGTCAGATTTGAGAAGTCAGTGTGACCGAGCTGCTCGCCAGCATAACGTAACGCTACCGTTTCCGCATGTGCGGTTGGATCGGAAGTTGAAGTCACAAGATTGCGACCACGCGCCACCACACCTTTCGCTCCGACCAGAATCGAGCCCACAGCAACATTTCCTTCCGCTGCTCCCCGCTCAGCCTCCCCCAATGCGATGCGCATGTAATGTTCGTGATCAGCCATACATTATTAACTCTGCTAACCGCTCAGTAGGAACAGACAGAGGAATATGTAGATGTGTTTCGTTACCAAGGTATACGCCCATCGTCCGTCTCAGGTGTAGTTGCGCTTGCAGGCATTGTAGGTGGTGAAGAACTCTGCCCTTCCATAGGTTTGACCTTTAGCTTCTTGCGGGAATTAGGAGGTTCGGCTGGCCATTTAGCTGAATCAATCTGTACTGCAATACCGATAAAGAGTTCTGAGGCAAAGCCTTGTAATTCAAATTAACCAATTAAAACAATGCTTTATTTGGAGCCCGGGCCCGGAGTCGAACCGGGACAGCCATAAGGCCGAGGGATTTTAAGTCCCTTGCGTCTACCAGTTTCGCCACCCGGGCTAATACTATATTTGATACTGATAGGTAACTCTTATTCGGCAGGGCGATGACTATTATCCCACAAGAATAATTGTACTTTAGTTCGGTCGAGACGAATCCGCACGTCACGAAGATGCAATTCGATCAGGCCGCTATTATCGTCGACACACCGATATAAACGCCGAGTAGTGTAAGTCCCACAAAAAAGAGGCGTCTGAACGCATATTCTGACAGCCTCGGACGTAGATTGCGGCCAACCCAC
>LUSG01000204.1:2894-6885 GCA_001629395.1 Gammaproteobacteria bacterium REDSEA-S15_B12
GAGCAGGCAATACCGCCATGAGTGAAAGCAAGCCCAGTTCGCCAGACAAAAGATCGTGATCCTGGAGTGCAAATGCGAGGCTAAGTGTCGCGATCGTAAACCATAAACCCATAGCTTGAATCAGTTCATCTCTCTCTAATCTAAGCGCTTGCAAATAACCAATTGCAGGAACCACAAAAACACCGGTTAATCCGGTAATACCTCCAGACACGAGTCCAACAAACGGAGAAATCCATGATTCGTTAGAGCCAGGTGGTGGAAACTTAAACGAATAAAAACCACTAAGGCCGTAAAAAGTAACGACTACACCAAGAATGATAGTGAATGACACAGGGTTCCACGTCGACAGCAACGATGATGTCAACCAAACAAAGACAGCTCCAAAAATAAACATAGCCCAGCAACGACGAATCAAGCGAATCAAGTGGCCGCCGACAAGACCCTGAAATAAGTTAGTGATTAATGACGGGAGCAACATGAGCGTCATTGCCTCGATCAAACCAAGAAATGTTGCGATAATGGCAATTGACACTGTTGGTAAGCCAAACCCTATTAACCCTTTTATAGTACCTGCGAACAGAAAGACGACGGCGACTAGCAAAAGGACATCGATATTCATCTAGCTAATCTCGAAATCGAACCCAAAATCCAAGCTAATAGGAGTAGTACTCACATTCATATTTTAAGTCACTCTTCTAACTAGATAATTAGTTTTTGATTTCTGTTACCTACAATCACAACCTGATGAATAATCAATCAGAAAATTTGATGGTGCTTGACCTAGAGGCGTTGGCGTCGAATCTTGACTATACCAAGCATCTCGCCGGACCTGAAAAGCGGGTTATCGCATCGATTAAGGCAAATGCTTATGGGCATGACATAAGGCTTGTCGCCAATGTTCTCCAAGAAAAGGAGGTCGATATGTTGGCCACCGGGAATATCGAAGACGCCAGAACGTTACGTAATGATGGTGTAGAGACACCACTGCTCCTTTTTGCCTACGCAACGCCGGAAAACACCATAGATGCTGCGAAGGAGGGGTTTATTTCGACTATCCCGAATCTTGCGTCTGCGATTTCACTAAATGCGATCACCTCGGTCCCGATACCTGTCTATCTAAAGATTGATTGCGGTCTGGGTCGTCTTGGCGAGCCACTTAACACAGCAAAGGACTTCGTCACTAAAGTTTATCAACTGAAAAACCTCAAGGTTGAAGGGATCTATACCCACGTCCCTTTTCCTGACGTAGCCTCTAGCCCCTGGGCCCAAGACAAATTAAATCAATTCGATGCGTTTATACAAGCTCTCGAATCCGATGGGTATTCAATACCTGTAACCCAAGCGATGGGCAGTTGTTGCGTATTGGCTGGGTTACGCGACAAATCCAGCGCCATATGTATCGGCCATGCCCTTTATGGGCTGTCACCATTCTCATCACAACAAGCACCTACTTTCCAGAAGCTCCGCCCTGTTGTCCATTCTGTCTCCAGCACGCTGATCCATATTGGCCATCACGAGAAAGGATCGGACATTGCCGTCCGTGGACTCTACGGAACAGCAGGTGCTCACGTTGTGGGCGTATTGCCTTTAGGTGCGGCGATGGGTATGAGACCACCCGCTGACAACAAGGAAATGTTTGTACTGGTAAAAGGTAAAAAATGCCGGGTAATGGCGGTATCCCTAGAGCACATTTCTATCGACCTAGACGGTATCGAGAATGTGGCTATCGGAGATAGAGCAACCATAATTGGCCAAGATGGGGACGACTCGCTGTCGGTCGATGAACTGGCACAGGCTTGGCAAGTAACACCACTTCAAGCGCTAATGAGCATCTCCGGTAAATTTTCAGTCAGATCAATGTGACAAGTATCTTCCTCTAACAAAAGCTAAGCGGGGTGAACGATGGGCCGACTACAAGACAAGATTGCTGTTATTACAGGTGCTGCAAAAGGCATTGGTTACGAGACTTGGAACAAACTAGCAGACCATATTAAAACCAACTATGGGCGAATCGATATTTTGGTCAACAACGCAGGTATTTTGGCGACTGAAACTACTCAGAACATCGAGACGACGACCTTGGCGCAATGGCGCACAGTCCAACAGGTGAATGTGGAAGGTGTGTTCATGGGATGCCGTATGGCGGTAGGTATGATGAAAGAAACTGGGGGCTCGATCATAAATATTTCTTCAACCGCTGGCATTGTTGGAACGTCGATGTTAGTGGCCTATGGTGCTTCCAAAGGGGCTGTCAGGTTACTGACTAAATGTGTGGCGCTGCATTGTGCCCAGCATCGCTATGGAATTCGCTGCAATTCTGTACATCCCGGACCAATTGAAACAGATATGGGCGATGCACTGTTAGGGCTTCAAAACTATGTAGATGGTCCAAACCTTGAGTCCAAGTGGGAAACGATGCGGCGTCGTATACCTACAGGGAATAGCGGCCAGGCTTCCGATATTGCTGCTTGCATTTTATTCCTAGCCTCAGATGACTCAAAACACATGACGGGGTCCGAACTTGTCGTAGACGGTGGTATGACTGCGAATTGATCGACTGTGTAGCCAGCTATTCAGTTCGACTACTAAATACATGTAGCAGCAAGCCACTGATTAGAATGCCGCCCCCAACAAGGGCTAGAAAACCAGGGGCCTCCCCTACCCCTAGCCAGGCCCACAACGGGGCAAGTAGCGGCTCCCCGAGCGCATAAAGTGTTAAACCAACTGCAGGCACGGATTGAGCAGCTATCGCAAACAGTACCGATCCAATTCCTAGCTGAAATATTCCGAGCATAAGACATAAGTAGATATCGGTGACGGGGGCTGAAAAACCGGTATTTGTTATAAAGCACATCAAACCTGCCACAGCAGCTCCACTGATTCCGCCAAACATTACCGCTGGGGTCATGTCGGTTGATTTACCATACCGAATCGCAACAGCGTAAAAGCCAAAAAACACAACACCGAGCAGTGCGACCAAGTCGCCAAATAGTCGATCCTCGCTGTAATTGCCACCCACCATCACCGCTATCCCTACTAACGCTAGAACAATGCTGATCCACAGCATTGGACTGGTCTCTTCCTTCAAAACAATCCTACCTATCACAGCTGCCAATATCGGGCCGCCGGCCATCACTAATACTGCGTTCGCGACAGTGGTATGGACCAAAGCAACGATATTGCAGATCATTGCACCACTTAGAAGCAATCCTGCAAACACTGCATTAGATCCGGATTTTTTTAACATTCGATGCGCCCCAGCACCATATCGAAGAGCCAAGAACACAAAGACAAACACAGCCAGTGATGACGATCGGTAAAAATTGATTTGCCAAGCGGTTGCGCTTTCCATATATCGAACCGTGATTCCGGAAATACTCCAAAAAACGGGCGCCGCTATGGCAAATAGATGATGGCGACCCATCGCAATCTATGTCTAATTCTCTAGCCTAGATCGCGGGTAATTTGCTGTGAGGCACGAACTGGCTTATCGGTCTGGCTGACTTCGATTGTATAAGACATCTAGCCTAGGGTAATCATGGACCCGGGCAGGTGGTGAAGGATCCACTGTCGGTGGAGGCTCTTTTAGTAAGGTCGTAGGACTTAATTTAGTATCTTTACCCGTAAGGTCCCGTGCCCATACTTTGTGTTTGTAGGCGCACACCGTCAAACAAATCGAACAGTAGTGTTGCCGGGCAAAGTAGGGGAAACAGCGGCCAGTATCGAGTACGTAACGTGATTTTCCGATGGGATCAACACCAGCCGCGGGATTTCTGTGTTTAGGTATTGCGTCCGCCGGGCAATACTTCCGACACGCCTGGCAACGATCGCAAAATTCTGCAATGCCAAGATCAACCGGTTCATCGCATGTCATAGGCAAATCGGTAACCACAGTCCCTAATCTAAATAGCGGACCAAGGAGTGGATGAATGATAGAACCATGGCGGCCGAGTTCGCCGAACCCAGCCCTCAAAGCAATCGGTATATGCAT